>JAAKFC010000008.1 GCA_011065225.1 Chlamydiota bacterium | reverse complement strand
TATTGGAGGTGGAGAGAATCGAACTCTCGTCCTTAGCCAACTTCAGCATAAATGACTACATGCTTATCATCTTCAGTTTCGCAGTTGCTTCTGATGGAAGATGCCCCACTTAAGAAACAACCCGCCTTTTTAAATCTCGAATCACAATCCTAAAAAGCTTAAATGGATCGCATTTCAAACCAGGAGATATGACAGTGATTCTAAAATGCCTGATACATCTTAGGTCACCGAGCTGCTTAGACTGTTAGGTCTTAAGCTGCAATAGCCAATTTTTCTGGAGAAAAATCAACTTCGACAATCTTGTTAGATTTGCCATTTATCAATTTGCCAGTTTTTTTGAGAGGCCAACTGACGTCCTCTGCATGCCACTTATGTTCCATTGCCAAGTCGAAGCCTTTACACCCCCATAGTTAATATAACATATTGTAGAATTTTTTTCAACTTTTTTGTAAGTCGCTTACCATTAGGTATTTCGATTTAAAGGTTTATCTTAAAGGTTTTCTGACCTATAATTCTACTCATTATTCTACAACAAGTTACGTTCTATGTCGAGTGCTGTACCATTTTCCGCTTTTTCAGGGCTAGTGGCCTCTATCCAAGAGGGAATGCGAGAATACCTCCCTGAATCTTCTGGTAAAGGGCGGGTGCTTGCAGAGTCTTCTGCGCTCGTTCAGGTTTCTTATGCCAGTTTAAAAAATGTCTCATATGTCTTTTTAGAGAAGTTTTCATTAACAAAAATGCTTTCTTCCCGGGTGACTTTTTTTGAGGCAGGTCTGATGTGTCTTGTGAGTACAATCACCAATCTTGTTTCTGCTATTTTTTATACTGTATTTACTGTTTTGACATTGGGCCTTTCAAGTAATCTGAGGACGAGATGCAAAATCCATTGGATGCATGTAATGTATGGCTTTATCAGCATGGGGATTAGTACTTGTGGTGTCGTTATGCCCTATTATGGCATTGGACTCAATGGTATGTTTCTCATTTCGAGAATCAAAACTTTCCAACAATACTATGAAACAGATATCAGCCGTAAAGAAAGTAAACTGGTCAAATATGTCCAAGACATGGCTAGTAAACATAGTTATGTCATCTATAATTTTTTTCGTTCACGTGAGAAAGATTGGGATTATAATAACATTGTTGAGCCTTCTCTGAATCATATTAAAGACAGAATTATTTCAGCAGAACGCATGAAAGATTTAACAAATCTCGCTTGGGATATTTTTAGAAAATGGCCGAAAATGGAATCATTAAAATACTCCAATAAAGAGGATAAACAGTCAACCTTAGGCTCTCCTGCCGCACACGATCACTATAAGAAACATGTTTGAAATCAACCAGAAAGAAACTTTTCCTGGGCGTGAAGAACGGATTTTAGAATTTTGGCAAAAAAGAGAAGTTTTTAAATCTTCTATAGAAAAGCGCAGCCAAGGTTCTCTCTTCTCCATTTATGATGGTCCTCCTTTTGCAACAGGCCTTCCCCACTATGGCCATTTACTCGCTGGAACGATTAAGGATGTCGTGCCTAGATTCAAAACGATGCAGGGTTTTTTTGTTCCCAGGCGTTTTGGTTGGGACTGTCATGGTCTTCCTGTGGAAAATGAAATCGAAAAAGCCCAAGGACTTTCAGGTGGCCCTGAAATTGAGTCATTTGGGATCGACAAATTCAATGAAGAATGCCGCAGTATTGTTTTGCGCTATACCGAGGAATGGAAAAGGACTGTCAATCGAATGGGAAGATGGGTCGATTTCGATCAGACCTATCAGACAATGGACCTTTCTTTTATGGAATCAGTTTGGTGGGCATTCTCACAGCTCTATGCGAAAGGGCTTGTCTATGAAGGCTTCAAAGTGATGCCCTATTCAGCTAAATTGGGGACTCCTCTCTCCAATTTTGAGGCTAATCTCAATTATCGGGATGTGGATGATCCTTCTTTGACTGTGACTTTTCCGCTCACTTCAGACCCACGCACGGCTTTTCTCGCTTGGACAACCACGCCCTGGACGCTCCCTTCCAATTTGGCGCTAGCGGTTGGGCCTGAGATTGAGTATGTCAAAATTCTGACTAAAGAAAGCGATCAATACTACATTCTTGCAAAAGATCGGCTCGGGGCTTATTTCAAAAACCCCGAAGAATATGAAGTTGTTGAGGCAATGAAGGGAAAAGAGCTCGTAGGAAAGCATTTTGAGCCTCTGTTTCCCTATTATGCTCATAAAAAACAAGAATCGGCCTTTCAGGTTCTTATGGATGAATTTGTCTCGACAGAAGAGGGCAGTGGAATTGTACATATGGCTCCTGCTTTTGGAGAGGCAGACTTTTTCATCTGCACACAGGCGGGCATTGAGCTGGTCTGCCCGGTGGATCAAAACGGAAAATTCACAAAAGAAATTCCCGAGTTGGAAGGGCAGTTTGTCAAAGATGCCGACAAAGAAATTATCAAAATGCTTAAGGAAAAGAAACGAGTGTTTCGCCATACACAAGTGCGTCACCGCTATCCTTTTTGCTGGCGCTCAGACACTCCTTTGATCTATCGCGCAATGCGCACTTGGTTTGTCGCCGTAGAAAAGATCAAAGACCGCCTCCTCAAGAATAATGAAGAGATCCATTGGGTGCCCGGGCACATCAAACAAGGGCGTTTTGGCAAGTGGCTCGAAAATGCACGTGATTGGTCCATCTCGCGCAATCGCTATTGGGGGACACCGATTCCCATTTGGCGCAGTGAGGATGGAGAAATTCTCGTCATTGGCAGTATTGCAGAACTTGAAAAGCGTACAGGCAAGAAAATTTCTGATCTGCACCGCCATTTTATCGATGATTTGACTTTTGAAGAAAATGGAAAAACGTTTAAGCGGATTCCTGAAGTGTTTGACTGTTGGTTTGAGTCAGGGGCTATGCCTTATGCCCAAAACCACTATCCCTTCGAGAATGAAAAAGAGACCATGGAGGCCTTTCCAGCTGATTTTATTGCAGAAGGACTGGATCAAACGCGCGGATGGTTTTATACGCTCAATGTTCTCTCCACAGCGCTTTTCGATAAGCCAGCTTTTCAGAATGTGATCGTCAATGGGATCATCTTGGCCGAAGATGGCAACAAGATGTCTAAGAGGCTCAAAAACTATCCGGACCCAGATAAGGTCATCAACCAATATGGCGCCGATGCGATCCGCCTTTTTCTCATGGGAAGTGGGGCAGTAGAAGCCGAAGATTTGCGCTTTTCTGAAAAGGGGGTCGAGCAGGTAATGCGCTCTGTCCTTATCCCTTTTTGGAATGCCCATGTTTTTCTCTGTACCTATGCCAAAATTTACAATTGGGAGCCCAAAGAGCTAACCAGTACGCCAAGCGCCGATATCGATCGATGGATCCTCTCTAAGTTGCAGCAACTGATTGAAGAGGTGACAGACGCCATGGATCGCTATGAACTTCGTTCTGCAGTCATACCCTTTGTTGCATTTATCGATTCTCTCACCAATTGGTACATCCGCCGGTGTCGCATACGTTTTTGGGCTGAAGAAGATACGCCCGATCGGAGAGAGGCATTTGGAACGCTCTATCAAGTCCTCGTTGCACTGACGAAAGTTGCTGCTCCCTTCATTCCATTTCTGACTGAAGCCATCTATCTCCAGTTAAAAAGTGAAAAGGATCCCGAGTCGGTACACTTCTGCGATTATCCTATCGCAGATTTTCAACTGCGCGACACTCTTCTGGAAAAAGAAATGGCGGCAACGCAAATCGTCGTGAGTAATGCCCATGCTTTGCGAAAAGAACACAAATTCAAAGTCCGCCAGCCCCTCAAGATGGCCCATGTCGTCACCGCTGATGAGACACTTCTTGCAGCACTAAAGCGCCAAGAAACACTCATTGCCGAAGAGCTCAATGTCCATAAGGTTGCCTTTTCCAGCAAAGAAGAAGATTTTGTTACTCTCATGTGCAAGCCTAATTTTCGCATACTGGGAAAAAAGGTGGGGCCCAAAATGCGCATTGTACAAAAAACGATCGAGAAATTTGACCAAAAACAAATGATGACTCTTCTCAGTGGCAGTCCCTTGGAAATCGATTTGGAAGGAGAACCCTTTACTCTCACCCCCGAAGATGTCACTGTCGATCGACAGGTACTAGAAGGCCTTGTAGCCCGATCAGAGAAAGGAATCACGGTTGCTCTTGATACAGAGCTCAGCGAAGAGCTTATCCTTGAAGGGATTGCTCGTGAACTCATCAATAAAATCAACACCATGCGGCGAGAAGCTGGTTTTTTCGTAACAGATCGCATTGAAATTGGGATGCAAACCACGGATCGGGTCAAAGAGGCCTTTGAATCCCATCGTGATTACATCATGCATGAAGTTCTTGGTGTCAGTATCGATTTTACTGTGTCAGATGGAACCGAGTGGGATATCAATGGGGAAAAAACAAAGATTTCACTTCTTCTTGCCGAAAAAATGCAGCCATAGAGGTTTTTTAAAAAGCTTTTTCTCTAGATAAAGCACGCTAGGATGATGCGGCTCGATCTCTTTGGCTTTTTCAAAGTAGTGAAGAGTTTTTTCGCGCATTTTTCGCTCTTTATAGTAATAGGTCATCATGATGAGAAATCCACGAAACTCACTCGTGTGAAATACCTCTTTTTCAGGACATAGCTTCTTTAAATCGAAAGTAGGAAAAATCTTTGGGACCATCTCGAGCTTTTTCTTCCGGATGCACTGATCCGCATAATTGATCCGAGCAAAAAGATATTCTGGGTGCGCCTGAAAAGTATCGGCAATCAGCTTTTCTGCTTCCACAATCTGATGATTTTGGATATGGGCAAAAGTGAGCAAATTGATCACCTCGGGCACATCGCTATGCGCTGCCCCAAAAGTTTTTATTTCTGCGTACACTGAGCGGGGGTTTTTCTGAACCGCTTCTAAAAGTTCCAGATACTTCTTGAGCTCTGTACTCGAAAGCATTTCTTTAAGTGAATGGGGCATCGTATCAAATGAGATGCGATACTGCCGTCCTTCGAATTCTACCTCTTGCATCATCACAGTTTAGCATAAAAGTGATTGAAAAAAAGTGCACTAAAAATTAAAATACTGGCCCATACAATCCTAGGAGACGGCACATGAGTGGTGTCACTTTTGAATCTTTCAGTTCTGATTGGGCACAGCAAGTCGAAACTTTAAAAAAAGATGGAACTGCATATACATGTCCTTTTCATGAAGCTATTGAACATGCAAGCATGGCTATTGCTGTTTTACAGGGTGAAGTCAACGGAAGAATAGTAAATAAGCAACAAAATTCTGATGCACTCATTACTCAAGATGACATTGATAAAGTTCTAGAATTCGAGAGGAAAGAACAGATTCTGTCTGAGCTTTGTGAAATAGCAGGAAAAATTCAGGCAGCTTTTGAAAAAGGTTTAGAAATTCTAAAATCTTCATCCACAGAATCAGAAAGGGCAAACGTACTAGAAGATTTAAAATTGAGCCCAATAGATATCAAAAAAGGCCTTTCAGAGCGCGATTCCAAATATAAAGAACTGCAAGAGAGAACAGAGAAAGTACAAAATTGGTTAAAGGAATTCAGAGGTGTTGATCTTCTGTCTCTTCGTGAAAAAATCAAGTCCCTAAAACAAGAATTTCTTCCTTCCTCATGGTTCTCTTGGCTTACGAGTTCTCCCGATCCTGGAAGTTTCATTTTTCAAAAAGATGAAAATATTCAAGTGTTCTTTACCCAACTCGCTACTTTTCTACAACTCACTGTGCGAGCGAGAAGTTCGGAAGAATTTGCTGATAGTCTCCGCAGCTGTAGTGAGAACTTTAAGATTTTGGCTCATGATATTTCTCCAAAACGACACCCATCATCACATATTGTGGATGCTGCATTATTAAGGTTAAAAAATAACGAAAGCTAACCCCAGAGGAAATTATGTCATCAAACTCAATAACCCTTGATACATTAAAATGAAATGCTAGAACTAGTAAATGATATCGTAAATGAAGACATCAATGAGTTTTAAAACTGTTCTATTTTCAAGATCTTCTGAGCCAGCGGGAATTGCTGCAAGTTGCTACTAATGCCGGCAACTTAAGGAAAAAATATTCACCACCCATTCTCTCGTGAGCGAGCGAGCGAGTGGTAGATAAATTATTTTATTTAGATTTTTAAACAACAAACCCAGGAGGGAACAATGTCTACACCAGTAAATGCACCACCAGTATTACATAGTTTTAGCGAATATAACAAAATCCTTGGTCAGAATATAAACCAACATGATCCAGAAGGAAATCCTATTACAGTAAGTTTTTTATCTGCTTTATTCAATAATGCAGATAATGCAGCAAAAAGTTTGTTTGGGAGGGTAAAAGAGACCCATACACAATCTTATCAAAAACAAGACAAAGAACAGTTGACTAAACTCCTTAATGGATATCAAAATGAGCTTACTTCGTTGCAGGTGTTGATTACCTTAGCAAATGTTACTGCAGAACAATTCTCAGAAATGAAATTAAATAAAAATTCGCCACCACCAATTGGTGCTTCTCGCATTGTTTGTGAAGGGGATATCCCAGAACAAATTACTAAAATTAAAGAGAAAGCCGCTGAACTTCAAAATACGTATTGTACTGAATCAAGTTCGTTGAATCCAAACTGGTCTTTGGCCGATTACATGCATGCATTGGAAAAAGTGGTCAAAGAATAAAATCTATTACAAGTTTTGCATTTCAAACCCGTTCTTTTTGGAACGGGTTTTTTTATGTGTATAAATTGTTCATAAGTTGTGGAAAAAGCTAAAGAATAGAGAGATCGGGTGTTTTTAAAGAGTTTTTAGCGAATTGTGAAAAGATTGTTAAGTCGGAATATAAGCTATTGGAATATAAGGGGTTGCAATAATCCTCCCCAGGAGGCCCTAAGGGCTTCATAGGGAGCTTCCTAGAGAAAGAAGTCGTTGCGGAAAACTTGTTCATAAGTTGGTTATTTTAACAACTTCATAGGGGATTGGATTCCGCTACCCGAATCGATGGCGCGGATTTTGAAGGTGTAGTGCGGATGTTGGACTTCCATCCAATAGGGGAAGGGAAAAGTAGACTCTTGCACATCTAAGTAAAGTTCAAATATGCATCCTGCAAGTTGGGTCTTATCACTGGGCCATTTGGCTCTTAAGACTTCATACTCACACTTTTTATGCTTTTTCCCCTCGCGGACGAGTTGTGGTTTCCAAAACTTGCGCCGGTCAATTTCTCCAGGCATGGGGGCGGGGCCAATTTTTTTTCGCTCATTATCGCGCGTGGGTTGGAAGGAAAGAGAAAGCAGCTTCCCAAAAAAATAATCGGATTTTTCAATGAAAAGCCATTGGTTTTCGAGGAAGGAATAGGATCTGACAAGGGTATTCTTTTCAATGTCGAGGGCAAAAGCTGTCCAGGAATCGGCGCCAGGAGCCCTATTTTCAATCCAATTTTTCCAATTGATTTTTTTAAGATCAATATTGCTTTGGTCCACGATGATTTCTTCAAGGGTCAGATGAGGCGGCTCGATTGAGCGGACAAGAAGCAAAGAATAGCTTTTCCCTTGTTCTGTGATGATAAAATCTCCAGGGGTTGCTTTTAATAAGCGGTCTTTAATTGTCACATTTGCAAAGCAAAAAGAAGAAAGTATAAGAAATAAGAAAAGCTTTCGCATGATTTCTTGAGTTTACTTCCTTTTTGGTTGTATGGCAAGAGACAATTGTCCATTAAAATTTTGTCTGATAGAGTGAGGCCAATGTTTATCAAATTGGGGATTCTTTTTTTTCTTGCAGTTGCATCGTGGCAGGATGATGTGAAGCAGATTGATCAGCAGATTGAAGATCTCAAGGATTTGCAGGGTAAATTACGTTCGAGTGCACAAAGAAATACCAACAATGCAATGCGATGGCAATTTCAAAGTGAAAACTATTTGGATGCTCGTAGAGCTTGGGATCGAGTGGCTGCTGATAAGCAAAAGATTCAAGAGCTGCAGGATCAAATTGATGATCTGAATGCGAAAAAGCAAAATATTTTGCAGGAACATGGTGGCAAAAAATCTTCTTAAACAGGTCTACCACGACTCTCTTGCGCTTTTGACAGATCTCTATGAACTGACGATGGCCTATGCCTATTGGAAAAATGGCATGCAGGATCGCGAGGCGGTCTTTCAGCTATTTTTTCGCAAGTATCCGTTTGGTGGGGCCTATGCCATTTGTGCTGGGATGGAAGTAGCTCTCGAGTATATCGAGAACTTTGGTTTCGAAGACGATGACTTGGCCTATTTGGCGCAGCTGAAAAATCCTGCAGGGAAGCCTCTATTTGAGGGGGCTTTCCTTGAATATTTGAAAGATTTTCGCCTATCGGTAGATGTCGATGCAATGGAAGAGGGAACGCCTGTTTTCCCTTATGAGCCACTCATCCGGGTGCAGGGGCCGATCATTCAGGCGCAAATTTTGGAGTCGGCGCTTCTCAATATTCTCAATTTCCAAACACTCATTGCAACAAAGGCTTCACGTGTCTGTTATGCCGCTAAGGGCGATCATATTGTAGAATTTGGTCTCCGTCGTGCGCAAGGGATCGATGGGGCAATTGCTGCATCAAGAGCAAGCTTTATAGGGGGATGTCATTCGAGCTCGAATGTGCTCGCAGGAAAGCTTTTTGGCATTCCGGTGATGGGGACACATGCCCACAGTTTTGTGATGACGTTTGATGAGGAAGAAAATGCTTTTCGCACTTTTGCAAAGGCTTTGCCAGAAAACTGTGTCTTTTTGATCGACACGTATGATTCTCTCAAAGGGGTAGAGAGAGGGATCAAAGTGGCAAAAGAGGAAGGGCTAAAACTCATTGCGGTTCGCCTCGATTCAGGGGACTTGAATGTCTTAAGTAATAAAGTGCGAAAAATGCTCGATGAAGCGGGTCTGAAAGAAACAAAAATCATGGCGACGAATGAGCTCACAGAGCAGATTATTTCTGATTTAAAGCATCAAGGAGGAAAAATTTCTCTTTGGGGTGTGGGAACGAATCTCGTCACAGCAAAAGATCAACCAGCTTTAGATGGCGTCTATAAACTCAGTGCTGTGCAAGGGAAAGATAAAGAGTGGAAATATCGACTCAAAATATCAGAACAGGTGATCAAAACAACTAATCCAGGGATTTCGCAAGTGCGCCGCTATTTTGATGAGAAGGGGTATGTGGCAGACATGTTCTATGATGAAAAAATGGGGCCAGGAAAAACGATCATTCATCATACGGAGCCGGGATCGAAAAAAGAGGTAAAGGAAAATTGGCAGTACAAGGATTTATTGATCCCAATGCTTCGAAGAGGAAAACGGGTCTATGAGTCTCCTTCTCTTGTGCAAATGCGCGATAAAACCTATGAAGAACTGGAAAAATTCCCTGATGCGATGCGTCGGTTCTTAAACCCTCAGCTTTTTTTCACTGGGATCGAGAAGAATTTGTATGATCTGAAGTTGCAAATGATTGAGGAGATTCGGTGCAAGCTTTAATTGTGATTGATATGCAAAACGATTTTATGCCTGGAGGGCCTTTGGGGACACCAGGAGCCGATGAACTCGCAAATCTCATCCATCCCATGATGGGAAAATTTCCCTTGGTCCTTGCGACAAAGGATTGGCATCCCAAAGATCATGTCAGCTTTGCTACGAGCCATTCTGGAAAAAAGGTTGGGGATGTAGTCCGAGTAGGAGAGGTCGATCAGATTTTATGGCCTGTCCACTGTGTGCAAGATACGAAAGGTTCGGAATTTGCTGAAGGTTTGAATACGGAAAAAATTACAAAAATTTTCTATAAGGGAGCAGACTCTGAAATCGATAGTTATAGTGCTTTTTATGACAATGCCCATTTGCGCAAAACAGGCTTGGATGCGTATTTGAAAGAACATGAGGTGGATGCAATTGCGCTTGTAGGCGTTGCTACTGATTATTGCGTTCTCTATTCGGCTTTAGATGCACTCGAGCTTGGATATGACGTGATGGTGATCCGCGATGCGTGTCGGGCAATCAATTTAAAGCCAGAAGATGAGAAAGGGGCGGTCGAAGAAATGAAAAAGAAAGGGGTCAAAATTGTTTTGGCAAAAGAGGTGTTTTGATTTTTGCAGCTGACTTGCAAGAGATTCTTGCATCAGAAACCGCTTCTGCGACCCCTTTTCGGATTTTGACCCTTTTGATCTTTTTGGCGGCAATTACGCATACTCTTTTGGCTCATCACTTCATTTCTCTTTCCAAAAAGATTCGGAAAAAAAATAAAAATCTGCTTGTTCTTTCTGAGATTATCTATTTTTTAGGGGAGATCGAGATTGTCTTTGCTCTATGGGTGATCCCCCTTGTGATCGTTGTTTCCATTTTTCATGGATGGGGCGAAATGATCCAATATCTCAATTCTCGTGTCTATGTGGAGCCTTTTTTTATTGTGGTGGTGATGAGTTTGGCCTCAACGAGGCCGATCATGAAATTAGCGGGAAAAGGGGTACATGTCATCGGGAAATTTTTTGGGGATTCGGCTCGGTCGTGGTGGTTTGTCATTTTAACCATTGGACCGATTTTAGGTTCTATAATTACAGAAGCAGCAGCAATGACGATTGCAGCCCTTCTTTTGAAACGAAAAATCTATGTTTGCCATCCCACAAAGCGTCTTGCTTATGGAACCATGGGGCTGATGTTTGTCACGTTTTCAGTGGGTGGGGTTTTGACCAATTTTGCTGCCCCACCAGCACTGACGCTTTCTCGCTGCTGGAACTGGGATTTGATGGATTTTTTCGGTCAGTTTGGATGGCGGGTTATCATTGGCATTTTGCTTGTCAATGTCCTCTATTTTTTTCTTTTTCAAAAAGATTTCAAAATGCTCAAAAAGATGCCTCACAAAGAAGAAGAAGTGCTTGAATCCGATGCCCATAAGGGACCCGTGCCTATTTGGATTACGCTCGTTCATTTAGGGTTTTTAGCATGGACTATTAGCATGGCCCATTACCTTCCCATCTTTTTGGGAAGCTATCTTTTATTTTTGGGATTCCATCAAGCGACGCGGATGCATCAGTATACGCCTCTCAATCTCAAACGCCCTTTGATGGTGGGACTCTTCTTGGCAGGACTTGTCATTCATGGAGGGTTTCAAGGGTGGTGGATTGAGCCTTTGATTGGAGATTTGGGCTATGGGGCAATGATGCTTACTGGAACGATTCTAACTGCATTCAATGAAAATACGACAGTTGCCTATTTGGCTTGTCTTTTAGAGGATCTGCAGCCGAAGATTCAATATGCGCTTGCTGCTGGTCTTGTAGCAGGGGGTGGGCTTACTATTATGGCACATGCTCCGAATCCTGCAGGACAAGCTCTTTTGCGTCCCCATTTCCGGGGTGGAATCTCTCCGTGGAATCTCTTTTTAGCTGCTCTTCTTCCCACGCTCATCTTTTTAGCTATTTTTTTCTTTTTTCCTGCCAGTTCTTAAGAGGGTGTATGTGCATTGCTTTCGCTGCCAAAAGCAATTCGCATACACCCTCTAAGCAAAGCTAGGAATCTTATTCCACCATCTGGTTGGTGTTCTTTCGAGGATTTCAGGATAGTCCTTGGCTGTGATTAAAGTGACTGCTGTTTTCCACATATTTTTATAGGAGAGAATATCGTCGCTATGTCCATTCTTCTTCTTATTGGGGTGGTTGAAAAAAACCGAAAAGGTCTTTTTAGAAACTCGGTCTAAACCGGCAGCTAAGTGAGGATGGGAACGCTTGTCAATAGTGGTATCGGTGTCTGTGTTGTAGACAATGCTCACTCCTTGTTTTTCTTTATTTCGGAGTTTTTTGAGTTTTTCTACGCTATTAAAAGAGTCTTGCTCTGTTTTTGCACAGATATAAGGGTCGCGCGAACGCACTTCATTTAGGCCGAATTTTGCGAGCCAATGCGAAGGGAAAACCTGACATTGCAGGGTGTGCAGCATCGTGTCAAAGGTATTTTGTACAAAAACATTGATTCCTTTATCGTGATATTTGCGTTTCAGATGCATTGCCACGCCGCCTCCCAAACAAAATCCATCTGCCCAGATATCCTTCCAGTCATAGCCAAATTCGTTTGCCGCTTGCTCGACCATGGTTTCTGCATCGAGGTAGTAGCCTCCTTCGCTGGGAACTCCCTCGCTTTTCCAAGTGCCGCGATAATCAAAACAGAGTACGTCGTTCTTTATTCCAAGGACACGACGCATGATGTCTCGCTTTGCCATGGGATAGCTCTCAGTGGGAGCGTTGCAGCGAACAAAGCATTGTCCTTGCTTGGGGCGGAGAGGTTTTTTGTCTTCCCAATAGTTGAGAATAAAACCATCAACACGTTCTCCATTTTTCAGTTCTATATCGGCTTTTTCCAGTCCAAGATTTAAGAGGTTTTTCTCATAGAAATTATCCCATTTCTCACCCGGCTTATCTGGTAAGATCATATCGACGTGATGCTGAGGGCGGTTATGATTTTCGCGACAGAGTGTTAAAGTTTCTTTCCCTTCGTGGCGCACATCATTGATCGAGATAGGGACGGCATCGACGATTTTTCCTCCGTGTTCTTCGATTTTTGCCTTTACGTCCTGATAGCGAATGATCATCGCATCGAGTTTGGTCCCATCTTTAGAATGAGTGTTATATCGAATGCCACCTATATTTTCTAAGATAGCAAATGCTTGTTCAAGCCGCAAAGGATCGAAACTGAGCCGATCATGGGTGTCATAACAACCGCCCTTGTAGAGCTCGATGATTTTTCTCTTGACGAAACTTCTATTCCACTCACCAAAAGAATAAACTCCGATTCTAATGAGGTACCCAAGGATGATTTGAAAGATTCCCCGGATTTTTGCAACGACCCATAGTAGGGGTTTTGCAACTAAACGAATGGGATAGAAGTGGGGTTTATCGAGAATATTTTCTGTTTGAGGGGTAATGGCACCTGCGCTTGGCAAATTATCTCCGTTTGAGGTATTTGTTTGATATGAACCCAACAATAATATCAGGCCTTGAGAGGAACCGTCAAGTTAAAGATTATATACGCAGACACTTTGGCGATGAGTCTGAAGTGACACGCCATGCACTGCAAAGATCAGAAGAAGCAGGGTTAAAGCCCATACAAGTTCCCGTAAGCGTTGCGAAAACCCTTTCGATGATTGCAAAGCTCACTCGTCCTAAAACAATTCTTGAGATTGGGACGCTTGGAGGGTACAGTGCACTCTGGTTGATCCAAGGAATGGTGCAAGGAGGGAGGCTCACTACAATTGAATGCGAGGAAAAGCATGTTGCTATTGCGAAGAAAAATTTTGCTTTTGCAGGGATTGAAGATCAGATTGAAATCCGCCAGGGGCTTGCACTAGATGTATTGGATGAGATGATTGAAAGAGAAGAAGGTCCATTTGATCTGATTTCCATCGATGGGGATAAAAGAGAATATCCAGATTACCTAAGACGAGTTCTCAAGCTTGCTCAGTCTAAAGCAGTGATTTTGAGTGATAATATGATTCCGAAACGAGGAGAGATCGGATGCCCTGATCCTCGTGACTTGGAAGCAATGGCTATTTATCTCTTCAACCAAATGTTGGCAGATCACCCTGCTTTAGAGACCATTCCTCTTACCACCATTGTCGGAGAAAATGGGCGGATTGATTCGACTGGTTTTACAATTGTCCGAGGAGTGGAATGAAGAATCTTTGGAAGCAGCTTGGCGCAATCAAAAAACTGGAATTTACTTCTCAGTGCCGCAAAATTCCTCCCTCCTATGAACCACGCAAAGGAGTGGGGGAAGTAAAGATCCAAGAAAAGACGGAAGAGATCATTATCTTTTTTGAAAAGGGTAGATGGCAGGGGATTCATAGCAAAAATGAGATGGCTTTCACCAATGTCTTTCGATGGTGTCTCAATCCCAAAACAGAACTGATTTCACTTGAACATTTGCGCTTTGGAAAAGAGCGCCCCGTCTTTCTTTTCACTCTCACAGCGGTTGATCAAAACCTATTGAAATCTCTTCAGCCTCATGAATGCAAAGAGGACACCTATTTTGGAAGTGTCCTCTTTGATCATCATTATGTACATCTCAATTGGCGCATCTTGGGTCCCAATAAAAATGAGCTGCTCAGCGTTGTTTATACTTAAGATAGCTTCTTACTCAGAGCCCTCGTTAGATGTATCACTGTCAGAATCTTTTTTGGTTGTTGTAAGTGTGAGATAGGTAGCCTTCTTCTTCTCTACTTTCTTTTTTTCAGTCGCCGCCGCTTGTTCTTTTATTTCCTGCGAGTCTTTTTTTCTGCGTTTTTTCGGCTTTTGAACTTCGAGTGGGTTAGTCTTGATTTCTTCATCGCTATCTTCACTTTCACTTGTTTGAAGAAGATTTGAAAATTTTGTTTGAGCTTCTACTTTTTGAGTAAGGGCTTCTCTGAGTTCATTGGTTTTCTTTATAAGAAATTCTCTAATTTTCGCATCAGTTTCAGCTGCCATCTTTTGTTCAAATTGCACTATTTTTTGGTTAAGATACTTGTTTGCTTCTTTATTTCTTTTAATTATGCGGAAAAGAGCAGCTTTGCTCAAAATTCGTCTACAATCTTCTTTGATAATAGCTTTTCGGATCTCAATAGTCGGGTCTTTAGATTGTTCATAATATTTGATTGCATATTCATGCACTTTTATATCTGCTTCTAAATATTCTCTAGAACCTTTAGTATGATTTTTTCTCTCCTTTTTTGCTTCTTCCATTTTTGCTACCCAGGAGTCTTGGGTATTTTCATCAGTTTCTGCCTTTTCAGAAGAGGATTTTGATTTTTTTACATCGGCAAAACCTACATGCTGAAAAGGAGTTTTTATTGTATTTTTGAGCTTAAGGGCAGAAAGAGCTTCCTCAAATGCAACAAGTTTCTCATTTTCATCATCGAAAATTTCAAAGGCCGCTTTTACTTGCTTTACAAGATCGGTCTGTTCTTGCTCTGTGAATTTGACTTCTTTGATGATACCCTTACTTGTTTCGGCAAGATCTTTCCGTACTCTATGAACGAGTACCGTATTTGTCCAAAGATATACGCAAGTTGCACTGAATGCCGCACTCATCATTCCGGATTCACTTGGGCAAAGGTAATAAAAAATTCCAAAACGGACAGGCCATGCAGCAATTGTATTTGCGATTTTTCGGATGCCATATCCACACATTTCTGCTGTAATAAGAGGACCCTTTTCCCTAGATGGTAGCTTCTTATCAATGAGTTTTTTAACTGCAATTTCAATTGTATCAAGTTTTATAGCATCTTCGTTTTCCATTTTGACTTGCACAGTATTTATCACTTTTTTAGTGAAGTCATCTATTGGGTTCTCTTTTCTGTTTTGTTCGAGAAAAATACCATGTAACTCGCGCATTGCGAGAATGTAAGCCGTATGGACATATTCTATTCCACCACACAAAGGCATTTTCCATTGCAGTTTGGTAGCCTTTTTTAAATCTTTGCGACCTTGGTTTGCGGTTTGGCCTAATGCCCATTCTACTATTTCTTTAGAAGCTTTCCCCCCATGCGGGAGTTTTTTTGCAATAGAAGTGCAAGCATCAAGGGGTATTCCTGGTAACCTTTGTGTGAAGAACCAATCGACTTTTCCCAGTCCGTTACCTAGCCAAGTTAAAGCTGTATTTATCATTTTATTTCCCTCTTTTTTTAATCATCTGTCTTGAGAATTTTGGTTTTTTTCTTTTTTGGTATCCATTCGGACCATATTTTTTTTGGAACATCAGTTTGGCTTTTGATGAAGACAAGAGCACCTTTTGAGTCGCTCTTATGCCAGTTTACCCAATTGTCTTTTCGTAAACGCTCTTGTTCTTGCTTTTGAGGATCTTTGAGTCGGCAATTGTAAATGCCAATCAAACTTGTGCGGAGATCCCAATCTAATGCATACCAGGATGGAGTTCCTCTTTTTTCATTTTCTCTTAGTTGTTTTAATCTATGGAATTCTTTTTCATAATATTTCTCGTCTTTTATGATTGTAAAAGGGTCTTCTATAGGCACTTGCATTTTTAATTTTCTTACAGCATTTTCGAAATTGTCATTTCGTTGTTTTTGGAATGTTTCTGGTGCAGAAGATAGGATCGCATTTTGTGCTTTTTCCGGAAGTTCATTTTCTGCTTTTTCAGGGGCTTTGATGTTTGCCAAGTCTATTCTTGCTCCTGGGGTTAGGAGAATAGACCAAAAATAGATGCCAGTTGCAGTGAGGGCTGCACTTATCATGCGTGAATCACTGGGGCTGAGATAATAAAAAATGCCTAAGCGGAGTGCCCATGCAGTATAATGACCAACACGTGTGTTGGGATACCTGCTATAGAGATTCCAGGTGGCTTTCCAGTAAGAAGGCTCTTTTTGATTGCCTTTGATAATTTTTGTGATTGAATCTTCAAATGTGTCAAGAGAAAGCCCATCATCTGCTTCTGAAACTTCAAGATGTTTTATAGCGAGATTTCGGACTTCTTTAACGAGATCAGTTACGGACTTTTGTTTTGCATTTTGGCTCGCAGCAGAATAGTAAGTCTTTCTTGCTGTGGTGATAAAAGTTGTTTTGACATACTCGAATGGATAGAAATACCAACGCTTGTATTGCAAGTCTTGAAAATGTTTGAGGTCTTTACATCCCTTTGCCTTGCCCCATTCGGCAAGTTTTTTCAAACTTTTGGGAGAAGAGTTTTTAAAGAAAAAAGCATCGAGGATAAGGCCTGGGAGGACTTTTGTAACAGTTGTATCAGTATAATAAGCAAGTGTAGAAGTAAGAGAATAAGTGTAATGGGAAAGTGTGTAAAAAAGTGCAGAGGGAAGGTGGGATATTCGAGAAAGCATAGGAGCCCTTGAGATTTCATTATTAAAGACGCGTAAAGATATGCCAAAACAAGTTTGCTGTCAAGGGGCATTTGTTACACACAATCGAGTCGTTTTTTTAAGCTGAGAATGGCGTGAGAACCTAAAACAAGAATGAAGCCCCAAAGAGCAAAAAAGCAGTTCCAAAAGGGGAGATAGCCTTCTTGTCCCAAGCAAGCAGCGCGCATCCCTTCCATCACATAGATCATGGGATCGATCAAAATCGCGTAGCCAATGGCAGGGGCAAGTTTGAAACTGGTTTGCCAAGTGAAGAAATAGCCACCAAACATAAAGAGGGGATTGACGAAACGAAGAAATAGGCTGGAAAGGTTGTGCGGTTTTTTGATCATGCCGGTGAGCCAAAGGCTAAAGAAGCCAAAGAAGAGATAGGCGGTGGGGAAAATGAGAATCAGTTGCAAAAGATTGATCTTTGTGAGATCAAAGTTTTCCCAAAGGAATACTTTCCCAACAAGGAAAAGGGGAGTGCAGATGAGGAGGTTGGTAAAGGCCCATTTGACAGCAAGTTGTCCAAAGATAACCCAATAGGGAACAGGCATAGAGAGCTTAAAGGTGATGGTTCTGTCGCCTTCAATATCAAAAACGAGTTCTCCCACATGTGCGATGATATTGAAAAGACCAAAGCTGGCAATCGCTCCAACTAAAATGAAGGGGCCATAGTTAGTGGAGACACCGAGTTTGGGCATGAAGTACCCGAAGATCACCACGTTTGTGAAAAAGAGAAAGCATGTATCAAAGAAGTTGCCAGGATAGACTCTACGAAATTGTCGGAGATCTTTGCGCATCAGTTGCCAGAAAATCTTGCGGATCATTTTTCTTCCCCCTGCTTTTCCATCAAATGCAGAAATACATCTTCGAGATTTTCTTTTTTGTAGTACTCGTTGAGTTTTTCGGGAGTATCGAGCACTTATATAAGCCCTTTATCGATAAAGCAAACCCGATCAGAGAGTTTTTCTGCTTCTTCGAGGTAGTGGGTGGTGAGTAAGATTGTCACTCCTTCATCGCGCAGAGCTAAAATGATTTTCCAGAGGTTTTTTCGAATGTGTGGATCAAGACCGACAGTGGGTTCATCCAAGATCACAAATTTCGGGCTGTGCATGAGAGTACGGGCAATTAAGTAACGCTGCTTGTAGCCCCCAGATAGATGTTTGGCCACCGATTTTGTATAACTCCCGAGGTCGAAAAGTTGGATGAGATAGTCTTTTTTCTTTTCGGCTTCTTTCTGAGTTTTGCCATAGCAGCGAGCGGCAAAGACGAGTGCTTCTTCAATGGTCAGATCGGGATCGATGTTGGGTTTTTGTGGGCAGAGTCCTACGGTGTGGCGGTAGCGCAAGATGTCTTTGTAGATCGACGCTCCCCTCCATTGGACATCGCCGCTTGTCGGAGGGTGAAGCCCTGCCAGAATGCCTGAGAGGGTGGTTTTGCCCGCGCCATTGACCCCGAGCAATCCAAAAACTTCTCCCTCGTAAATTTCAAAAGAAATTCCCTGCAGTGCTTTATTGAGGGGCTTTTTCTTTTGAAAATAGGTCTTATGGATATCTTGCAAAGTAAGCAAAGTCTTTTTCATAGGAGAAATATGATAAGACTACGGGGGATAAAAGCCTAAAACAAATTGTTAAATCCCTCTGCGAGGGTGGGGTGGGCGAAAATGGCTTCATGCAAAGATTTTGCATTTAGATTGCCCATCATAGCGATTTGGAGCATGGACATCAACTCGCCCCCTTCAACACCTAGAATAGCGCAGCCAAGAATCTGGCGGGTCTCTTTATGAATGATTGCTTTCATCAGTCCTTCCGTCTCACCGATTTCAATGGCTCTTGCGACATAGCTCATTGGCATTTTTAGAGCTTCATGAGGAATGCCCGCTTTTTTGGCTTCTTCCTCTGAGATGCCGACTCGACCCAGTTGCGGATCGGTAAAGACTGTATAGGGAATCATGCGCCCTTTCAAAGAGCGATTTTTTCCTTCGAGGAGATTGTCTTGCAAAATCCGAAAATCATCATAAGAGATGTGGGTAAAGGCGGGGCCTCCTTTGACATCTCCGATAACGTAGATATGCGGGCAAGAAGTTTGGAGTTTTTCATTTGCGGAAATAAAGCCCTTTTCATCTGTTTGGACGCCGGCTTTTTCAAGGGCTAGTTCAGCAGTATTGGGAGTGCGTCCTGTCGCAATGAGAAGATGCGAGCCTTTAATGCTTTTTCCCTCTTCAAGCACCACTTCAATTCCTTTTTTCACCTCTCGCACTTTGGCATTGAAGATAAACTTGAGACCTTCTTTTTCTAAAATTTCTCGCATGGCAACGGAAATATCGGGATCTTCTCGTGTTATGATGCGCTCGCTGCGAGCCAAAATCGTCACTTTACTGCCAAAGCGATGAAACATCTGCCCAAATTCCAAGGCGATATAGCTGCTTCCAATGATGATGAGATGCTTGGGGAGTTCTCTCACTTCCATGATGGAGGTAGAGTCGAGATAAGAGATCTCGTCTAGTCCCTTCATTTTTGGAATCATGGGGCCTGCGCCCGTATTGATCACGATCAAAGGAGCAGTGGCTGTTTGATTTTCAAAAGCAATGGTATGAGGGTCCACAAAATGGGCAGATCCAAAGATGAGATCGAGATTTTCCATATCCTCCATCCGCTTTTGAGAAGAAGTGCGAAAAGAGGTGACGATCTCGTTTTTTCTTTCGATGATTTTTTGGATATCAACGCCTTGGAAGGAGGCTTTGATTCCAAGGCTTTCACAGATTTTCGCGCTGTGGGCGGCTTTTGCACTTGCCACCATGGTTTTGGTGGGCGTACAGCCCCGATTGACGCAGGTTCCTCCTACTTGATCTTTTTCGATGAGAAGAACTTTTTTGCCTTTGCTTGCAAA
>JAAKFC010000079.1 GCA_011065225.1 Chlamydiota bacterium | reverse complement strand
ATTAGAAGGGCGTTTGCCTGTCTCTTGTCGCATATTAATGAGTTTGGCCTCTGGAAAATGGGTGAGTAAAATTTTTTCTACTGAGGCATTGCGATGAGCCAGAATCTCAGCGCTGGCAATGCATAGTCCTGTGCCTAGGCCTTTTCCATAGCCAGTAAAATAGGCTTTTTTCCCTTTGATGGTGACTGTAAAATCATTGCTTGGGATTTCATGCGATCCAAGAGATGTTTGAAGGGCTTGGATATCGATGTCTTTTATCCCTTCGGGGCCGATGAATCTAAGGGCATAGACTTTGTGGGATTTTTCTGCGCGGAATGGTTCAATATTTGTGAGAGTTTCTTGTCCTGCAATTTGCTCAAGTGCTTGGAGTGGAATAGTAGTTTTCCATTTGGATTTTGCCCTTTCATGCAAGGAGGGGAGATTATCTACGCCAGGGGGGGCAGCGCTTTCTATTCTAAAGATGGCAGGGAACGAGACGCTGCGTCCCCCATGATCGAGTCCCCAAGAGGCGGCAAAAGAGTTTTTCCTGTAGTGGAGAATGATGTCGCGGGTTCGTTCAATGGCATCATTAACTGAGCGACTTTGGGCGATTCCGAGGTAGCCTTCTTTTTCCGCTTCAAGTTGCCAGGTGGCATAAGCTCCCTTTTCTATGATGTGGTAAAGATGGGTCCTCTCAGTGATCATAATGGCATCGAGGGTCTCTTTGCTGAGTTTTTGCGTTACTTGGGAGCTGAGTTTTGCTTTTAAGTAGTTTTCTACATCAACCTCATTAATGATGTTGATCGTTCCTCCGATATTGTAGATTTCAATCCAGCCTTTGTATTGGATTCCATTGACAAGGATGCTGCAGTTTTTTTCGTCGGGAACGATGCGCAAGGCGTATATGTCGGAAAGGATTTCATCCCAATAGAGTCCTTTATCATGTGCGGTGATGGGAGCTTTCTTTTTTTTATTGCTGGATGAAAGAAAAGCTTCGGTCTTAGGATTATAGAGGAGGTGGCGTCCTTTGACCTCTATATGGGCTTTATCTGCCAGTTTTGTGAGAAGAACTCTTACAGTGACTGGTTTTTCTTCAGCGATGAGTGTAGAGCAGAGAAGAAGAAAAAAAAGAACGAACCTTTTCACGGTAGTTCCTTTTCTAAATGCTCATAGGCATGTTTAGTTACTTCGCGGCCGCGCGGAGTATGGCGAAGGAAACCTTTCATCACGAGGTAGGGTTCATATACTTCTGAGAGTGTGGAAGGATCTTCACTAAGTGCAATGGCCAAAGTGTTGAGCCCGACTGGACCGCCGCCGTGGTGGTCGATGATGATCTCGAGAAGTTTTTTGTCCATTTCATCGAGGCCCATTTCGTCGATGGCGAGCATGTGGAGGGCTTCATGAGTGGTGGCCAGATCAATGGGACTTCTATGATGGATTTGTGCAAAATCGCGTACCCAGCGCAAGAGGTGATTGGCAACGCGAGGTGTACCGCGCGAGCGTCTGGCGACTTCAAGTGCTGCTTCTGGGAGGACATTGACTTGCAAGATCTGAGCAGAACAGGTGATGATGGTGGCAAGAGTTTCAGCATCATAGTACTCGAGTCGGCAGGAAAAGCCAAAGCGAGATCGCATGGGACCGCTGACAAGACCGCTGCGTGTTGTGGCTCCTACGAGAGTGAACTTTTTTAGTTTGATTTGCACAGTGCGGCTGCTCGGACCGCTATCGATGAGGAGATCGAGGGAAAAATCTTCCATCGCGGGATAGAGGTATTCTTCGATGGCACGATTGAGCCTGTGAATCTCATCGATGAAAAGGATGTCTCCTTCTTCAAGATTGGTCAAAAGGCCAGCGAGATCAGCGGCTTTTTCAATGGTGGGGCCTGATGTGGTAATGAGATGTGTTCCCATTTCTTGGGAGAGGATATTGGCAAGAGTGGTTTTGCCAAGTCCTGGAGGACCATGGAAAAGAATGTGGCCAAGAGGTTCTTTTCGCTGTCTGGCCGCTTCAATAAAGACTCCAAGGCGTGTTTTAAGTGCCTCTTGTCCCAAAAAATCGGTCAATTTTTTTGGGCGCAAAGAAGAGTCAAAGGGGGGATCCTTTTCGGTCCAAGAGGACTGGGTGAATGACTCAGACATAATTTTATCTCTAGCTAGAAAACTCTTATACCAGGTATATGATACCTTTATTGTCATAAAAAAAAAGGAGATTGTTATGAGCTTGCAGTCTGATCGATGGATTCGGAAGATGGCACAAGAAAAAAAGATGATTGAGCCTTTTGTGGATGGCCTCGTGCGAGAAGAAGAGGGAAAAAAAATTGTCAGCTATGGCCTTTCTAGTTATGGCTATGATCTGCGTGTCTCAAGAGAGTTCAAGGTTTTTACGAATTTGTACAACTCGCTCGTAGATCCTAAGAATTTTGATGAGAGTGCCTTTGTCGATGTAGTGGGAGATGAATGTATCATTCCCCCCAATTCTTTTGCTTTAGCGAAAAGTGTCGAGTATTTTCGCATTCCTCGCGATATTCTGACCCTCTGTATTGGGAAATCGACTTATGCACGTTGCGGCATCATTGTCAATGTCACTCCTTTCGAGCCGGAATGGGAGGGGTATGTGACCCTCGAAATTTCCAATACGACTCCTTTGCCTGCAAAAATCTATGCCAATGAAGGATTGGCCCAAGTCCTTTTTTATCAAGCAGCTGAGGTGTGCGAGGTCTCTTATGCTGATAGGAACGGGAAGTACATGGGTCAAATGGAAATCACATTACCTATTGCTTAATATTTTCTTTTCCCCAAAATGGGGTTTAGAGATACTTGTGGAATGAAATCAAGAGAAAACGCCCTCTACATATTTTTCTTTCGCTGTTGGTGGACAATTTTGCTCCTTTTATTTTGCTATGGGCTGTATCTGCATGCGATGCACGAGAAAAAAGAGCTCTATGTGGACTTAAAGGGGAAAGTGAATTTTCTTGAGAAACAGCTTGTTTTGGCCCGCGACAAGCGAGAGGACCTCTTGCTGGAAATCGGGAGCCAATCCGATCCCGCATGGATAGAAATGCTCTTAAAAAAACACCTTGGTATGGTGCCATTTGGGCAAACCAAAGTGTATTTTGACAACGAATGATCCTTCTTATTTTTATTCTTATCCTTTTAATTTTGGGCTCAGCCCTTTTTTCTGCATCTGAAACGGCTTTTTTTTCCCTATCCTCCATGCAAGTGCAGGCTTTTCGAAAGAGTAAGAATACAAGTAAACAGCTCGTGGCAAAATTGCTCGATTCCCCGAGGAACTTACTCATCACGCTCATCATGATCAATGTGATCGTGAATATTTTGGTCCAAAATGTCGTTTCTAATATTTTTGGGGTGATATCCGGATGGTGGCTCAATGTGGGTGTTCCTCTTGCACTTACACTTACTTTTGGCGAATTCATTCCCAAATCGATTGGCATTGCCAATAATGTTCGATTCTCGCCCAGAGTCTCGAAATTTCTCTGGGTAGTGAAGAAGATGATTTTCCCCATTCGTGTTGTCCTCATCCGAATGACTACGGTGGTTTCACGTATCATGTTCTTTTTCTTACGTGAGGAAAAAGAAACCTCGACCGATGAGCTGCAGCATGCATTGCTAGCTTCGAAAGCACGTGGAGTTCTCGCAGAAGATGAGGCGGAGCTGATGCGCGGATACCTGCATTTGCAAGAGTCGACTGCAAAAGAATTTTTGCGCCCCAGAGAAGAAGTCCTTTTTTTTGAAATGGCAGAGCCCATCTCCAAATTGATCCATCTCTTTGTCGATCAAGAGTGCAGCCGAATCCCTGTCTGCGAAGGAGATATTGATAACGTTGTTGGAATTATCACCAGCGGGGAGTTTTTCCTTCATCGCGAGTCTTTAAAAGAGAATGAGGACATCCGCCCTCTTTTCAAAAAACCGTTCTTTGTTCCGGAAACAATCTCTGCTAAGTCTCTACTTGACCAGATGTATGAAAAGAGGGAATCCCTTGCGATTGTGGTGGATGAGTATGGGGCATTTTCCGGACTGATCACACTCGAAGATTTGGTGGAAGCAGTAGTGGGGGAGATTTTTGATCGGCGCGATGAGAAAGCGCGCTATACCCGTTCTGGGGACGATGTGATCATTGCGAGTGGAAAATTAGAGATCAATGAGCTCGAAAATCTCTTCGATGTTGTGATCAAAAGTGAA
The DNA here is from genome assembly GCA_011065225.1 of Chlamydiota bacterium. Taxonomy (GTDB): domain Bacteria; phylum Chlamydiota; class Chlamydiia; order Chlamydiales; family Rhabdochlamydiaceae; genus Sacchariniichlamydia. The sequence continues at coordinate 3,041 of JAAKFC010000079.1, read as the reverse complement.
AACCACATGGTGACGGTAGGGGGGTGGCTCACCGAAATTCTGGGAGATATTCCTAAAAGTGGCTATAAATACACATATAAAAATCTCCTTTTTCATGTTCTTGCTTCTGATGAAAAAAGAGTAAGGCGCCTTTATGTCCGGAGGCTTCCCAAATGACCGATCCGAAGCTTTATTTCTTTCTCACGATTTTGTTCCTCCTCACGCAAGGGGTTTTTGCCATGCTCGAAATGGCCTGCGTCTCCTTCAACAAGGTCCGATTGCAGTACTTTGTCAAACAGAATAAAAGAAGGGCAAAATGGCTCCATTATTTACTAGATCGTCCTACCCTTCTTTTTGGTGCTACATTGATCGGAGTGAACGCTTCTCTGCAAATCGGCTCAGAGTGTTCTAGGCGTTTCTATGATGCGATTGGTCTCAATCCCGACTGGGCCCCACTTACTCAAATTTTACTCGTCATCGTTATTGCGGAGCTCGCCCCAATGTTTGCGGGACGTCGCTATGCCGAACATGCGGCCATGTTGGGCGTGCCCATTCTCTATGTCTTTTCGTTTATCCTTCGCCCTCTCATTTGGTTTTTTGATCTCATTTGCCGGGGGATCAATGCTCTGCTCCGCTGTCCGATTCGCGAAGGCCTTTATCTTTCTCGTGAAGACCTCCAGCACATGTTTGAACAAAGAGAAGAAGAACAAGGACCCACAAGAGAAATCAACACCGTTGTGGCCAATATTTTTTCTCTAAAGGGAAAAGTGGCCAAGCAGCTCATGTCGCCGCTGGGTGAAGTACAGATGGTTCCCTCTTTTTGCACAGTGGGGGAGATGCGCACCCTTCTCAATTACAGCTATACCTCATTTCTGCCGATTTATCAGCGCGATCCGCGCCAGGTCCAGGGGATTGTCTATCCAAGAGATCTTTTGCGCATTACAGAGGAAGTAAAAGTGCGCGATTATGCCCGCCCAGCCTGGTTCATCACAGAAAATAGCTCCATTTTACAAATCCTAAAGCAGTTTCGGCGCAATAATCAAAGTATTGCAGTCGTTCTCAACGATGCAGGGCATGCAACGGGATTTCTCACCCTCGATGAGATCATCGACTCAATTTTTGGCAAAACTGATGATTGGGAATCCTTTGAAGGGATAGTACCGCGCATGCATCATGTGATCGTCGATCGGACCTTTCCAGGCGACATGCACATCAAAGATTTTAATCGAAAATATCACGTCCATCTCGAGCCAGGCGATACCCAAACACTTGAAGAACTCGTTGAGAAAAAACTCGGCCATCCTCCCGAAAAAGGAGAATCTGTTCATGTCGATCAATTCGAGCTCACAGTCGAAGATGCTCCGCTGCTCGGTCCTAAGAAAATTGCGGTGCGGACAGTTTATTGAGAGTATGTTCGCAAAGTCATTCCACCGACAATAGGAGCAGTCTTTTTCCCTATGAGAAGCTCTTCAAGCTTCACAAACTCGATTTGAGTTTGCTCCGCTCTCCAGAGCATTCTCCTAGGAAAAAATCTTTGCTCCTTTCGGTGAAAGCACTTTGCGAACATACTCTAGCACTACTTCGATTTCTGCTTGCGTTGTAAAGCGTGAAACCGAGAAGCGTAAAGTAGAAAGAGTTTCCTTGCGAGAAAGGCCCATTTCAAGCAAAACCCTTGAAGGTTCTAAAGCACCAGCAGAACAGGCGGATCCCATACTCGCAGCAATGCCCATTTGGTCAAGCTGAATGAGCAGAGTTTCTCCGTCCATGCCAGGAAATGTGATACTTGATGTGTTGCAAACACGAGGACCCGTGCCATTGATTTGCACACCTTCTAGCCCTCTTTCCAAAAAATCTCGCATGCGCTCCATATGCCGGATTGACTCAGGATTGAGTAGGTCAATAGCTTTGGCAAAGCCAATGATCCCAGATAAATTTTCCGTACCAGCTCTGCGGGAGGATTCTTGCCCACCACCCATCAGCATAGGATGCATTTTGCACCCCTTTTTCACATACAAGAGCCCCACTCCTTTTGGCCCATGGACCTTATGGGCAGAAAAGGCCATAGCGCTGATTCCTGACGGAATCGTAAAAACCTCTTTGCCCAAAAGAGCAATCCCATCGACCACAAACGAGATTCCATAGCGCTCTGCAATTGCGGCAATTTCTTGCATGGGATTTTTTACCCCCGTTTCATTATTGACAGCGCTCAGGGCAATCAGTGAGGTATCAGGCCCAATCGCAGCTTCCAGATTAGAAATTTGTATGTGTCCTTCTTTGCCCACAGGCAGATAGGTGATCGGATTTTGCAGACTGGCGATTGTATTGTAAACAGCGACATGCTCGATTTTGCTTGTGATGATGTGCCCTTTTGGCCTGAGGCCCAAAATGGCCAAATTCAGGGACTCTGTCCCACTCGAAGTAAAAATCAGCTCAGAGGGCTGGACTCCGAGACATTGCGCAATACCCTCACGAGCTTTTGCCAGGCGCACATGGGCAGCCCTTCCAAAGCTATGGACACTCGAAGGATTGGCAGGTCCCATTTCAAGCTCAGCAAGCATTGCCTTTACCACTAGGGGATCGAGCTGCGTAGTTCCGTTGTTGTCTAAAAAAATTTTACTTATCATGATATGGAAGAATACCATAAATCAGGCTATTTTGCGACTGAATTTTACTTTGATATATATCATGTTAAAAGAGAGTTAATTGATTGATTTGGGTTGCAATTTTAGTTACTGATAGATTTTCTTCGGCTTTTTCAAGAATACCTTTAATATATTTTTCTTGTTCGTCTAGTCCCTCTTCGTTTTCTATGCGTATGAGATAGTGAAGGGCTGTAAGACCCTTTGTGTCTTGATAAGTTATTAGATTTGAGTTGCCCTTTTCAATGAGAAACGTAGCAACCTCTTTTTCACGATAATTTATGGCTGTGTGAAGAGCTGTTTGGCCAAACTCGTTTTGAATGTTGAATACAATTGGATTGAAATTCTGGCCGATTTTTTGAATGACAAGCTTGGCAATCTCTGTTTGATTGGATGTTATAGTGTTGTGAAGAACTGTACATC
>JAAKFC010000078.1 GCA_011065225.1 Chlamydiota bacterium | reverse complement strand
ATGCCTCGTAAAAACTCTTCTATAGGTAGCGATTTCTTCCCTTCGAGTTGCACTTCCAAAAGAGAAAGCGCACTTGCGCCGCAAGCTACAATCCAATGATCTTTTTGAAAAATTATGGTTTCGCCTGGCTGTCCACCTATGTTAAGGACTTTTTTCGTTTTCTTGATGACAAGTCTTTTTGTCTCACCACCCATTTCAACGAAGCAAAAGGCTCCAGGTTTGGGAGATAAAGCGCGAATTTGATCATGTAAATCCGTTGCATTTTTTTTCCAATCGATGATGCGACTTTCAACTGAAATTTTTTTTGCAAAGGTTACTTTATTTGGATCTTGAGAAATTTTTTCAATGGCGCCAAGTGCAATTTTTTCTAACACTTTGAGAAGCGCTGGACCAGAGAGCTCCCAAAGAATTTCTTCCAGTTCTCCAAAGGTCATTTCTTCTGGGATCGGAGTTTTGACTACCTCTAAAATATCTCCTGCATCCATTTTAAGGACCATTTCCATGATGGTAACACCTGTTTCAGTATCCCCATTCATTATAGCACTTTGAATAGGAGTCGCCCCACGATATTTGGGAAGGAGGCTGGGATGGACATTGACACACATTTTCGATGGAATTTCGAGCAGGTTAGTCTTGATAATCTCTCCATATGCAGCTACGACGAAAACGTCGGGGCGGAGGGCTTTGAGTTTCGTAGCTATTTCATCAGTAGATGCTTTTTCGGGTTGCAAGAGAGGAATTTGAGGACATTTTTTTTGCGCAAGTGTTTTGACAGCGGAAGGAACCAGACGTTTAGATCTCCCTTGCGGTTTATCTGGTCTTGTGACGATTCCGACGATTTCTTGCCCATGATCTAAAAGATAGTCAAGGATGTAAGCGGCAAAAATTGGTGTTCCGAAAAAAATGATTTTCAAACTTCTTCTAATAGCTCTTCGTATTCAGCAAAGTCTTCTTGGGGTTCGACGACAAGTTTTTGAAAGCCAATCAAACCGCGACGGGAATTGCGGCAGAACTCGACCCAGTGCTTGACGTGGGGATTGGAGGGGACTTCTTTTTCAATTTTTTCTAGCGCTTCCACTAGGTGGAGTCCCGAGCGATATGTGAGGCGAAAGCATTGCGTGAGACTTTTGCGCTCTTCAAACGGGAATCCATGACGCTTGAGGCCTATGAGATTGAGTCCCCCTAATTTGTAAGGGGAACCTGCACCAATGGTATAAGGTGGGACATCATGCGTAATGCGGCTAAATCCGCCTACCATTGAATAGCTTCCAATGCGCGAAAATTGATGGACGGGGGTCATCCCCCCAATCACAGCAAAGTCTTCGACAATCACGTGACCGGCTAAATTGGCATTGTTAGCCATGATGACGCGATTGCCAATTTCGCAATTGTGCGCAACGTGACAATAAGCCATGATGAGGCAGTTATCCCCGATCTTGACAATGGAGTTTTCCTGGCAAGAAGAGTTGATGGTACAAAACTCGCGGATTTCACAGTTTTTTCCGATCACTACAAAGGTCTTTTCACCACGAAATTTCAAATCTTGCGTTTTGGTTCCAATGCTCGCAGAAGGCCAAATAATTGTTCCTGCTCCAATGGTCGTATGCCCATCGATATAAGCATGTGATTTGACAACAACATTATCTTCTAGGGTGACTGTACTTTTGATCACTGCGTAGGCTTCAACGGTGACATTGTCACCGATCTTCGCACCTGAATCAATGATTGCAGCAGGATGAATATAGGACTTTTTAGACATGTGTTTTCTATCTTTTTCGTTTAAAGCTGCTCTTTTTGTACAAGGGCAAATCCAATTTCTGCTTCAGCAACGAGCTGCTCGCCAACGAGGGCCTTTGCTTGGATTTTTCCTCCTTTGCTACTAAAGTGAAGCCCTGTGGCTTGAAGAGTTAATACATCTCCGGGGACAACGGGCCTTCGAAATTTTGCATTGTTGACACTGAGGAGTAGGGCGATCTTTGCATTTTGGCTTTTTTGGTGGACGAGGATTCCCCCTGTCTGAGCAAGAGCTTCTAAAATAAGGACTCCAGGCATAATGGGAATACCGGGAAAATGCCCTTGAAAAAAGTGCTCATTATTCGTGACATTCTTAACCCCTACAATGAGATTTTGTTCTAAATCGAGGTGAATAATACGGTCTACAAGTAAAAATGGATAGCGGTGGGGGAGGATTTTTAAAATCTCTTTTATATCGAAAACAGTGGACTGGCTAGAAATATTGAGCACCATAATTATGTCTTCTCCTTCTTAATTTGGTTGTAAAGCTCACGAGCAAACGCGATATTTGAAGCATGTCCGGACCGAACCGCTAGTATATGTGCAGCAAATCCATCAGGAATCAACGATAGATCACCAATAAGATCTAAGATTTTATGACGCACCATTTCATCAGAAAAACGGATTCCATCGGGATTGATGACAATATCATTCTTAATAATGACAGCATTGTCCAGTCCTCCCCCCTTAATCAGGCCACTTTCAAGAAAAGGAGCAATTTCCTCATAGAGGCAAAAAGTTCTACAAGGAGCGATCTCTTTGGAAAAATGCGCAGGGTTAACAGGAGCTTGTAAGTACTGGGATCGAAGGATTTTACACTGGGGGAAATGCAGGGTATAGCTAATCGAAAGCTCGTCAGCTGGTATTGCAACAAGATGGACATCTCCCTGGGACCAGGTCACAGGATTGCGGAGAAAATGGATATCTTTTTCTTCCTCTTGCTGTGTAATCTCTCCTTCAAGAATGGCCTCAACAAAAGGCATAGCGCTCCCATCCATAATGGGAATTTCTGGCCCGGAGAGTTCGAGAAGGGCATTATCAATCCCCATTCCTCGGAGTGCCGCAAGCACGTGTTCAACAGTGTGGATAGTGAAGTTCTTTTTCCCTAAAATAGTACAGCGGGGAGTTCCCACAACATGATCGAGGTCTGCCTCCAAAATGGGCTTATCAGGAAGATCGCTTCTCTGAAATAAAAGACCTGTACCCGAGGGCGCGGGATGAATGGTCAGGACGGCACTTTCTGCTGTAAAAAGACCAATACCCGAAATAGAAACTGATTTTTTGAGCGTCTTTTGCTTCGACGAATCGAGGCTTACCTTCTCGGTTTGCTCGGCAACTGCTGTACAAGGAACGGCCAAAATTACCTCTCTGAACTTGTAAAACTTATCGCAAAATGGTGAATTTTAGCAAGCATTGAATTTTTCCTACCAATGGAATTGCTTCTTAAAACAAAGGAAAATTCCAAAAAACAAGCCACTTAAAAAGACAATACCCCAATTCCCCCAAAAAAGGAAAGGGGTAGAATACTCATAGAGGTTCACTGAGGCAAAAAGAGCCCCACTTTGAAGTTTTTTCTTACCATCATGTTGATCGATACGGTCGATACATCGCCCCAAACTGTCCACTACTGCTGTCACCCCCGTATTACAAGAGCGAATAAGGGGGATCCCATTTTCAATCGCTCGAAATTTGGCATGTTCAAAATGCTGGCTGGGAAGGCGCGAAGATGAATACCATCCATCATTGGTCACATTGACGAAAAGTTTTCCTCCATTAAGGCGCCCTTCACGAACTTTGTCGGGAAAAGTTTCTTCATAACAGATGGAAGCAGAAAGAGGTACTTTTCCATAAAAAAGGCTGGCATTTGTGCCAGGTGTAAAAAAGTCTGAGATCCCATAATTCTTGACAAGGGGCATTAGCCATCGAAATGGGAGATATTCAGCAAGAGGCATTAAGACCCGCTTATCATAGCGGGTCAATTCAGTTGAAAAGGGAATAAAATGAAAGGCTGAATTATATGAATTCCCCCCTTCTTCTGCATGATCGAGCCCAAGGACAATCTCGCTCTCATACAAATTTGCAATGCTCTGCGCCCAAAACAAATTGGTCACTCGAAAAGTAGAGGGATCCCCATAGGGAGAAAGAATTTCGGGAAAGATCCTATTTGGAATCTCACCAAATATTTCGAAAAAAATCTGCTCGACGACTTTGAATTCATAAGCATTCGTTTCACTTGAAAAAGGAACAGCAGCTTCAGGAAGGACAATCAGATCGGGGGACTTATCTTGATGTTCTTTTAAATGAACAAGAATCTTTCTCCATTGCTCATAAGGAGAAATAAAAGCGCGGATTTTTCCTTGGATAGGAGTTTTTTCTGAAGGAAGAAGCCCAGTCTGTACAAGTAAGCAAGAAAATTGCTTGTCTTCTGTCATATGCTTTTCATGATAGAAGATATGGCCCCACCCAAAGAGATAGGGAACAAAAGCTAACCCAAGCCAAATCAAGTAATTCGCGATTCCTTTCTTTAGAAAGGAGCGAAGACCTATTAAATTGACAAAAATAACCCAAAAAGAGAGGCCAAGCACTCCAAAAATGGCTGCAAATTGGATGGCACTGGTGTTGCAAAAAGCAATTCCCGATAAGTTCCAGCTATACCCACACAGAAAATAGTAGCGTGACCACTCAAACAGAGTCCAAAGAGCTGCAATGGCTAAAATACGCGGCAACTTCAATGAACGGTTATAGGGAATCAAAACAGATAAAAGACCAAATTGCATGCCGAGCCAGAGAGAAAGCGACAGCCAGACGAAAAGAATATAGAATCCCTGGTATTCAATCGCCGTCATCCATGAAAGCTGGATCAGTGAGATACACCCATACCATAAACAGGCCCGCCAAAAGCGCTGTTTGGCAAAGGGATAAATGCGGATGGCGCGCCAGAAAATCGCATATCCCAAAGCTGCAGCAATCGGTCCAAGAATCGGCGCAAAACTCGGCATACCAAAGGCAACAATGAGGAAGCTGATCAACCCTTGAAGGAAAATTTCAGCGCGCATGAAAGGTTCTTATGGTGCCTCGGTTTTTTTACGGCCTTTGCCAAAGGCGAGGAGAATAAGTCCACCTCCAAAAATGCTGAGATTTTTCATAAACATAGTGAGCTGCAACTGCATTTCACTTCCTTGCAAAGCCCAAAAATTGTGAAAGAGGAGTGTCGTGGGGATCAGAAAAAGACATAAAATAAGCGCACCAAGGCGCACTTGCAAACCAGTCAGCACCAAAAGTCCCCCGAGAAGCTCAGCAATTGTTCCCACAACTAGCAAAGTCGGGGCTAAGGGAAGCACCTGATCAAAAAGAGTCTGTGCCCATCCTTGGTGATAGGACTTGGCAAGAACATCAAGCATTTGATTGACGAGATATTGTTCAGAACCATCCCAATTCAAAATTTTGTTAATCCCAGCTATAATGAAAATGAGGCTAAAGCAGAGCCTCCCCAGAAATCCAATAAATCTTTGCATATCCTTTTCCTCTCTTTACTTAGCAGATGATCCGCAGTATAATGATTGCTTATTTTTATACACATTGTGAATGAAGAATTGGTTTTTGACAGCGTTGGCTATCCTTCAAATTTTTCGTCCGCTCCTCGCTCCGTGTCTAGGAACACTGCAGCTCGTCGCAGAAGGAAAATTTGAGAAGCCTCCTTGTCAAATTCCCAACTCTTCATTCACAATGTATATATGAAAAAAAGTTTTCGAGAATATCATCTATTCAAAATTCTGAATTCTTTCGAATTTGACAATTTTCCTCTAGACGTGCATCTCAGCAAATATTTTCGAAAAAATAGGGCCATTGGTTCAAAAGATCGAAAATACATTGCAGAAAAAATTTATACCTTAATTCGCTGGATGGGGCTCGTGGATCATCACTGCACCCATTCGCATGAATGGGAAGAGCGCTGCAGGGCCTTAAACGCGCTCAGCATCAAAAAAAGTCTCAAAGACACCTCCATCCCCCTACATATCCGGGCTAGCTTCCCTAAAGATTTATTTTCCTTATTGCAAGAACATTATGGAGAAGAAAAAGCATTCTCACTTTGCCTTGCCAGTAATACACCCGCCCCGACGACGATCCGGGCCAATGTCCTAAAAACAACTCGGCAAGCGCTCTTTGCAAAATGGAAAGAAAAATTTTCTATCCTCCTTACAAAGGAGTCAGTGTTTGGGGTCCAATTTGAAAAAAAAATCAACTTTGGGGCCCTCGATGAATTCAAAAATGGGCTTTTTGAAGTGCAAGATGAAGCAAGCCAGCTCGTGGCAAATCTTGTCGAAGCAAAGCCAGGCGATCAAATCCTCGATTATTGTGCGGGCTCTGGAGGCAAAACGCTCGCTTTTGCCCATAAACTCCAGGGCAAAGGACAAATCTATCTCCATGATATCCGTCCACGCCCCCTCATAGAGGCCAAGAGAAGATTGAAGAGAGCAGGAGTTGAAAATGCACAAATTCTCATGGCAGATGCTCCCTCCAAAAAAAATCTTTTAGGGAAAATGGATTGGATCTTCGTCGACGTTCCTTGCAGTGGATCAGGCACACTCAGGCGCAATCCCGATTTAAAGTGGAAATTTTCAACAGAAATGCTCCATCGCCTCATCGAAGAACAAAAAAAGATTGTAAAAGAGGCCCTGGCCTATCTCTCTCCCAAAGGAAAAATCATATATGCAACCTGCAGCATTCTTCCTCAAGAAAATGAGCAGCAGATAGATTTTTTTCAGCAAGAATATGGGCTCAATTTGACACTTAAGCCCTTTCGTTCCTTTCCCACTGAAGGGGGCATGGATGGTTTTTTTGGAGCAACACTGAAGAGGTTGGAAAATTAAGATTCGTTGAAGTATGATGGTTCCTATGAAAATGAAATTTTCTTTTCTGTTTCTTCTCATTTTGCCATTTTTGGCTTTTGCAGATGATGCCCAACCTGAAATCATTATCAACAATCGAATTCTCGCTACCGTCAACGGAAAAAATATTTCAGTCTTTGATGTGATGAAAAAAATGGATGTTTTTCTTACGCGTAGCTATCCGGAAGAAGTAAAATCCTATGAGAAATGTTACCAGTTCTACTCGCAAAATTGGCGGCAAGTCTTAAATCAGCTCGTCGACAATGAACTCATCTTAGCTGACGCCGAAAAGCTTCAGATCAAAATTCCCGATGCAAAAATCCGAGAGACCATCCACGAACGCTTTGGTCCCAACGTGATGGCTAGCCTAGACGAATTGGGAATCACCCTCGATGAAGCATGGCAAATGATCTATACGGAAATCGCCGTGCAACAAGTGAGTTGGTTTCGCGTCTATAAAAAAGCACAAGACAAAATTGGCCCTCAAGATATCAAAGTAAAGTATAAAGATTATCTAACTCATAACCCACCCAAAGAAAAGTGGAAATATCAGGTGTTATCGATCCGCGCGAAAACTGAGCAGTTGGGTAGCATTTATGCCCAAAAGGCCTATGCCCTTATTCGCAATGAGCCATTACCTTTCGAAATGCTTGCGAAAAAACTCACTGAGGG
>JAAKFC010000077.1 GCA_011065225.1 Chlamydiota bacterium | reverse complement strand
TGGGACCTTTTTCATTTTTTTTGCTCAGCCATGTTAATTTAACATTGTCCTCGCTCAAAAAATAAAAAATCTCTCCAAATCTTCCTTCAGGCCTGCTAAAATTTAATTCAGAGAAGGTCTCTTTGCTGATTATAAATCCGCCCCTCTTTTAAAAAAAGCAGACGGTCGCACTGCTTCGCAAATTCTTCATCGTGTGTGACAACAATAAGAGCGGTATTCGACTCTTTTGCCATGGATAGGAGAAGTTTTTGGATTTCCAGTGAGTGAGTCTGATCGAGATTACCCGTGGGTTCATCGGCTAAAATCAGATCAGGCTGATTGATGAGGGCTCTGGCAATTGCCGCGCGTTGTTTTTCTCCACCAGAGAGGAATTTGGCAAGAATTTTTTCTCTGCTTTCCAGGCCGACTGCTTGGAGAAGGGTCAGAGCACGCTTTTTTGCATCAGATCCTTGTATTCTTCCAATTTTCAGGGGCATCAAGACATTGTCTAACGTGGTAAAATCTTCGAGAAGATGATAGGCCTGGAAGATGAAACCAATGTGTTGATTGCGAAGTGTGGAAAGAGTAGAGCTGGTGGGCTCCTTTCCACAGATACGAAGTGTGCCACTTGTCGGAGTGTCGAGGGTTCCCAAAAGATGCAAAAGTGTGCTTTTTCCCTCGCCCGATTTGCCCATGATGGCAACGGTTTCGCCTTTTTGCACTTCAAGAGAAATTCCCTTTAGGATGTGAATCCCTGGAAACTTCTTATGGAGTTTTTCGGCATATAAAATCATTCTGACCTCAGGGCTTCACAGGGACTTAGGCGGGCTGCTTTAATTGCGGGGAAGAGACCGGCAATGAGGGCAAGTAGGGGAGTTGCAATCGCTGCAAACCAAAGAGCTCTTGGGCTGATTTCATGGGGAAGAGAGGTTCCGAAGAATTGGGCATTGAAAGCTTCATGTCCTTGGATCATGCTCAAGAGTCCCACTACATGGTCGATATTTTTTAGGGTAATAAAAGCGAGAAAAACTCCTAAGAGACAGCTAAAAAGTCCGAGGCTGGCACCACTAAGAGCAAAAATGAAGGCAATGCTCCTCCGTTTTGCGCCCATAGCGCGCAAGATCCCAATTTCTTTTTTCTTATCCGAGACAAGTAATACAAGAAGGGAGATGATATTTGTGCAAGCAACCAGCAAAATGAGTATGCCGATCATGGTGAAGAGATACTTGTCACTTTGGAATTGCTGCATCAGGTCTTTGGCGAATTCATATTCCTGATAGGTCTCTACTTTCCAATATTTTTCAATGCCACGCTGCTGCAGCTTTTGCAGGAGGGCTTCTTTGACTTTCTGGACTTCGGAGAGATTGGGAAACCAGACATAAAATTGGTTGGACTCTGACTTTTCGAGTGTAAAGGCACTTTCAGAAGCATTGACCTCTTGTGTCACATGGGGAGGAACGAGAATGCATTTGTTGCCCACAGCCATGATCCCAGGGTCATAAAAGCCGGCAATATAGATGGGGATTTGGATTTCTTTTGCTCCCGAAATCGATGGAGAAGAATAGGCTAAATACCCTGTATCGCCAATTCGGACGCCATTTTCCCGAAAATTCTTTGCAATCAAGATTCCCGTTTCTTTTTCTGTGTGTGGCAAAACGGGATTGTTCCCCTTAGAAAAAAAAGGCCAGAGAGGGGCCTTTGAAGGTGGCTTTTCAAATTTCGTTTCAAATGAGGCCTTTGTAACTTGCAGTCCTTCTAGCGTCACTTTTCCGCTCAAGGGATGATTTTGCAATTTTGCATCGATCAAAAAGGAAGTTTCGTCGCTTGCCTGTACGGAAAATTCCATTTCCCCATGAGAAAATACAGGAATCTCTTTATCAAGAGGCATGTCCTTGTAGTAAAGACAATCTCCTCGCCTTTCTACAGTTGCATTGAAATCTTTTGCTTCTGTTGGAAGGAGCAGGTGAGAAATTTGTCCCTTATGCTCATAAGCCTGGGCAGCAAATGGGATTTTTTCGGGAAGTAGATCAATGGGAATCCTCCATAGATCTGAGCGAGTCTTGAGCTTTTCAATATGCGCATGCGTGGCAAGGGCCTCTTTTTTTTTCTCATCTTGATTGCGATTTGCTAAAAAAAGAAGGTGATTGAGATCCTCTTCTGTGGGTGGAAGTAGGAGCTCACATAAAAAGGGGTTTTTCTCAGGGAAAGAAGTCAAATAGGAAACACTTGTCAGTTGGCTTTGCACCTCTGCTGGGTTGAGTCCCCCATTTTCTTGGCGAACTAAATTGAGTCGAAGAAGTGCGCCACTCATTTCAATATCTTGGAAGGCAAGGCCTGGGAACCCCTCTTCCAATTCTTGCAAAGCGGTCACCGTTTCCTTGACTGGATCACGCAGCTTTCCTTGCGCATTGCGATCGGCACTTATCACAGAAGGGGGAAGGCTTTCATCAAATTCAGGGTCATAGGGATCTGATAGGAGAGTTCTTGCCTTTTGCCCCAGTGTTTTGGATATATAGTGGGAGGAGGCACTATAGCGATCGACATTGTAATAATAAGAAGAAAAGTATTCACTTGTCGGTTGCAAGCGAAGAGGAGCATTAAGAGCCGTCAGCTTTTGGATCCAATTTCTCTCAATCCCTTCTGTGACTGACAAAAATACCACAACAAGCCAGACAATAAGCGTGATGACAAACACAGAGAGGAGGGCAATCAGCGATACGGAAAGCTGTGCCCTTCTTGGAGTAAGATATTTTTTTATAAAAGAAAGTTCAAACAAAATTTATACCTAAGAAGCTTCAAAAATCGGGAATTTGCCAAAGGTTGCCCGCTAGATTTTCGATCCTCGAAGCAGGCCCTATACGAATGGATAGGATCGGAAAGATCGCGGAGCCAAGCAAAGGCAAAAATCGATTTTTGAAGTTTCTTGGGTATAGATTATTTGGCTTCTTTGAACTGGACGTGGCGCCTGAGCTTCTTATCATATTTCTTCAATTCCATACGATCAGGAGTGTTGCGCTTACTTTTCATTGTCCAATAGACTTCCGTGCTCTCTGTACTCTTGAGCTTGACCTTCTCTCGGCCCCCTTTCTTTGCCATGAATAAACTCCTTTATACAAAAAGCAATTGTATCCTAAGTCCAGATAAACAGCAATAGAACTATACACAAGTAAACTCAAAAATCGGTTTTTCCCTTCCCTTGCATCCCCACCTTTCCCGTCCTCTCCATCGGCCCTATTCATTGAATAGGCCCTGCTTCGAGGACAGAAAATCTGGAGCGCAAGCTTTGGTAAAATTGCCGATTTTTGAATCCACTTGTGTATAAAAAATTAACTGGATGCGCTGTCGACTTCAAAATCCGCTTCTTTTTCTCTCCACTTTTCTTTAGAAGCTCGGATGAGGAAGAGGATCGCAAAGACTAGAGCATCACCAGCCATAATAAGCCACAGTTTATCAGCAGAAAAATTGAAGACATTCATTCCTAAGTAAACAGGAAGATAAGAGGTCCCCCAGACAAAAATGATGGAAAACATATAAAAAGTCATATCTCTCGATGCTGTCACAAGGCTCTGAGCGATGGCATTGAACCCATTGCAGATAAAAAAGATCCATAAACATACACAGGATTTCTTTAGAACTGCATAAGTCTCGGGACTTGGCAAAGTTGAGAAGAAAAATGAGAGGGTAAAGTCGGGAAATACGAGATACGGAAATGCCAAAATCGTACTGGTGATTATGAGGAGAATTATTCCTGAGCGAACGAGCCTCCAAATCTTTGAATAATCTTTGGCTCCCATCAGATTTGAAGCGATCGTGATCATCCCTTGCAACATCCCTTCATTGATGAAAGTAAAGAGGAGAATGAGTGACCCTCCAATGGATAGGACCATCAAATAATCACCTCCTTTCAAAGTCATCAATCTTGCAATTGAAACCCAGGCAGTCAAAATGATAATGCGGGCAATAGCGCGTGGAAGGCCTATGCGCATCTGGCTCCAAAAATTGTCCCAATTGAAATAAAAGATGTCTGTTTTAAAAATCTTTCTCTCGTTTTTCTTAAGAAAAGCAATAAAGAGGCTGATGCAAAATATTAGTTGCGAAATACCCGTTGCAAGAGCTGCTCCAAAAATTCCAAGTGAGGGGAAATAGCCATCAATACCATAAATGAAGACATAGTCGAGGCCAATATTTAATCCATGAGAAAGGAATGTTGTAAGAAAAATAATCCGCATCCGACCTTGCCCCATGAAATAGGAGGAGAGCGTGATTCCAAGTGGAAAGAGGAAATTGACCATCATGAGGGTTGTGAAGTAGGTTGTTGCATATTCCTGTACAACTGTGCCTCCAAAGAAAAAAGGAGCGACAAATTTGCTACAAGGCAAAGTAAAGAGCATAGAAAAAATCGAAAGCCAGATCATTTGCCAGACAGTCGGTCCAATCCTTTCAAGTTGTTTGGAGCCGAAGTAGAGCCCAACAAAGACTTGAGCCATTGAGACAATCCGCATCACGGGCAATTGAAATAGCATGCATAAATAGCCAGCGCTTACACTTCCTGCCATTGCTTTCAAATCGTAATGAGCAAGGAAAATCCGGTCGCAAAACCCCATGAAACTGGCAGAAAAAAGCCCCAAGATCAAGGGAAGAGAAAGATATAAGAACTCGCGTAGGCTTGCTGATGGATATTTGGAAAGAGTCTGAGAAAATACAGCGTTTTGAGACATAGCCTTTCAAGTAAGATTATTAAAAATAGCAGAACCGCCAAAAAATACTACAAAAAAAGACATTCAAGGGGAAAAATTTTCGAAAGTGTAAAAAAATTATTTTAATAAAAAAGGAAGGATCGCTAGAGTGCGAATTAGAGGGGGCGTTGAAAGATTCCAAAAACTCCCACTGAATCTGAAATTTCGGAGTTATTCAGTGTCTCCTTGGTAAAAGAAAAGCTTACTTAGGGGTGAGAGATGAAAGCAGGATGGATAATTTTAGCAATTTTGCCAATCGTAGCTTTTAGTGTGCAAGGCGAGGACGATTTTTTTTATATTGCTGATGAATCGGATCAAACCCTCTTGCACATTGCTTTTGATGCTGAGGACGATTATAAGGAAAATCTCTCTGATACGATTGAAATTGAAGATTATGATACAGGTGGGCTTTCCCTAGCTGAGATCGATGAGAAAGATCCATCACTCCTTCCTTGGGCAATAGATGGGCTTGAAAGTGAAGAGATTTCTTCCTTTATCGAGCGAAAGACCAAAGAAATTACCGAAGATTTTGACGATGTCTTTGCCTATGAGCTTCCCACAAGAGGTTATGGAAATGTCTATGAGCCCACTTTCGAAAAAATCTCCAAAGAGAGGAGAAACCTATTTGGCAAACCTCGAGTTGTCCCAGCGAAAGAAAGCAAGCAACAATCCAGTACTCATACCGACCAAAAAAAGCTCAAGCGTCCTATTGCAGCGGAGAAGGGAAAAAAATTGGTGATCACAGCTCCAGAAAAAAAGATGCGACCTAATTGAGATGGATTCGAGTTTTGGGCTCTAAATCAAAAGGATCGCTTTTTCCCTTATAGAGCCTTGTTCCAAGGCCTGCAATCATCGCGGCGTTATCGAGACTTAAGCCTTTCCCTGGAAAATAAACTGGAAAATCGCAAATAAGCATTTCTCTAAGCCGCCTGTTATTGCTCACTCCACCTCCCACATAGATCGCTTTACAATCAAATTCCTTTGCTGCTGCAAGTGCTTTATTTACTACATCGCCAAGGGCTGCTTCTTGAAAACTCGCCGCCACATGGGGTTTTTCTTCATCCACAATCGCAGTTTTTCCTCGTTTATCACCATTTTGCCCTTTCACCGTGTAGAGCACATTGGTCTTGAGACCGCTAAAGGAAAAATCCCATGGGCGCCCTTTCACCCTCCCAGCCTTAAAAGGATATTTCATCGGATCGCCCTGTTTTGCCAGAGCTTCCACTTCTGGGCCTCCTGGGTATGGCAAATCAAGTAAAGTTGCCACCTTATCAAAGGCCTCGCCAATCGCATCATCGACCGTCGTCCCAATCATTTCATATTGGCCCACATCTAAAATCCGAACTAAGAAAGTATGGCCTCCTGAGACCACCACCCCCAGTCCCGGGAACACGAACTTCTCATTGGACATCATGGCTGCATAGAGATGGGCTTCCACATGATTGACCCCCAAAAAGGGCTTTCCCCAGGCCAAAGCTAGTGTTTTAGCCGCATTGAGACCGATCATGAGAGGTCCAATCAATCCGGGCCCCTTAGCCACAGCAATGAGATCAATTTCCTCTGCTGTCACCTCAGCCTGCTCTAGCGCCTCCTGAATCGTCGGAATGAGCAGATCGACATGTTGCCTGGCCGCCATTTCAGGGTAAACACCACCAAATTTTTTATGGAAATCGCTTTGCGAGGCAATGACATTGGAGCGAATCTGGATTCCATCTTCTACCACTGCCGCTGCCATTTCATCACAAGTTGTTTCAATACCAAGTACGATCATAGCTAAGAATCATAACAAAAAAAAGCATGAAAGGAAACCCCTCATGCTTTTGAATAAGAATAAAGGTGTTCGTTTATTCAAATATTACTGATAGGAGAAGAATAGGAATTGCGCATGCTATTATTGCTGTTTCACCACCAGTTCTTAATAATTTTCCACCGATTTTCAGGCCTGCTATAGTAATCCCTAAAGCTGATGCAGCCCAGGAATTGGGGTTTTCGGTTATCATCTGTTTAAGCTCTGCCACAGAATATTTTTTTATTTCTTCAGCAGCAAACTTTTCTCTCAATTTAGAAAGATAGTTAGGTTCAGTGCAAAGCTTTCCATACTCCTCACTCACGATTAGTGAAGGATGTTTCTCTGTTAAGAGCTTAACAGCAGCGGCTTCTCTTTCAGTAAATAAATGCTCAGTCAGATTAGGAGTTAGCTTTGAATCGATAATTTTTATACATGAAGAAGCATTACCAATTTTTGAAAAGCATCGAGCATGTCTTATACTTGCGATTTCATTAACTTGTGGGAATGGATTAACCACTTTCTTCGGAGCTTCGCTAGGAAGACATATACCTAATTTTTGAACAATTTTTGTTGTGGTATTAGGAGTAGATGAAGAGAAAGAAGAGGGAGTGGGAGGAAAGAGATACTTGAAGAAGACATCCTGGTAGGCATAGGCACCTAAAAGAATGATTGTGAGTGTGGCAGCAAGCATTGCTTTCTGGTTGTCTTTGCTAAATTGCAATGCATTTGTTATTTGCGCCTTTGCAAATTCTTTGCATTTTTCTACCCTTGACGGTGCAATTTTAGGTGCAGGAGCTACAGCTTTTTTCGTTTCAGCACCAAATGTGCGTTTTGCGGCTGCAACAATCGTTCTTGCAGAATCTGCAGTATGGTTTGTGATTTTTGCATAGCGCTTAGGCGCGATAAAGTATGCGGGTGAGGTGAGAATCGAAGCCACGAGCGAGA
>JAAKFC010000076.1 GCA_011065225.1 Chlamydiota bacterium | reverse complement strand
CGTCGCCGAAACCCATCGTTTCCAAGTCGTCTACTCTATTGAGTATGCCAACTTGGAAACGATGGGTTTCGACACCAAAATCACCTCAAAATCGATTTGATCCTCTATTTTTTCACAGCCTCTTTGCACGGCCCTTTGAGCGTAGGGACCGATTTGCCGCAGCCATCGTCGCTCAACGACACGAAGTGCTGGACGCGGCAACGCAGTTAGCCGCGCAAAAAAACCTATGGAGGTCCTACATTGAGAATGCATTTTTTTTTTTTTTTTTTGATTGTTTGGTAATTGAAATATATTTTGAAAGTGCTATAGATAGAAATATGATCCCTAGAAGTTTGCTATTCACTCCGGCAATTTATCCAGAGCGCTTTGAAAAGTCATATGATGTTGGCGCAGATGGAATTATCCTCGATTTAGAAGATAGTATAGGAGAATCCGATAAAGAGAGAGCCCGCTCCGAGGCCATCACCTATTTCACTTCGCCCCCTAAAGAAAATTTTGTCCGTGCACTGCGCATCAATTCAACCTCTACGGCACATGGATTGAAAGACCTTCTTGCGCTCATAGAAAAAAAGATCACTCCAGACATTCTCATTTTGCCAAAAACAGAATCTGCAGGGGGTGTGCAAATCGTTGATCGCCTCCTTTCTTCGTATACGGAAAATGTAAAGCTCATGCCCCTTATTGAATCTGCCAAGGGGATAAAAATGGTGAATGCAATTGCATCGAGCAGCTCTCGGATTCTAGCTCTTTGCTTTGGGGCCGCAGATTTTGCAGTGGAGATGAGTATAAAAGCCGATTGGGAAACCTTGTTATTTGCAAGAGAGCAGTTGATTCAAGCGGCAAAGTGTGCTGACATCGATGTGCTCGACACCCCCCATTTCGATATTGCAGATGATGAAGGCTTGAAAAAAGAAATCGAGAAAAATGTCAAGTTTGGCTTCATAGGAAAGCTCGCGATTCACCCGAGACAGATTCCCTTTATCAATGAAGGATTTTCCCCTGATGCAAAAGAAGTAGAAAAAGCGCGAAAAATCATTGCTGCCATGGAAGCAAGCCATGGGGGAGTTGTTCAGGTGGAAGGAAAAATGGTCGATGTTCCCATCTTAAAATTAGCCCAAAAGATGGTGACGCGAGCAGATAACATTCAAAAAAGGAAGAGATGATGGAATCGATTAAATGTTACAAAAAGATTGATGAGAATCGCTATCGTGAGGCTTATGGTCTTTATTATGAAGATTTTGTCATTGGCGACATCGTAGAACATAGACCGGGTCGAACCATCATTGACAGCGATAATGTGTGGTTCACATTATTGACCATGAATTCTCTGCAACTCCATTTTGATTATGAATATGCTTCTCATACCGAATGGAAAAAGCCTTTAGTGGTCAGTACACTCACCCTAGCTATTATGACCGGTATGAGTGTGCATAGTACAAGCCAAAAGGCAGTGGCAAATTTGGGTTGGGATAAAATTAAAATTCCTCATCCACTTTTTATTGGGGATACCCTCTATGCGGAAACCGAGATTTTAAATAAAAGAGAATCTAAATCACGACCGAACCAAGGAATTGTGACAGTAAAAACCGTTGGAAAAAACCAAGATGGTAAGGAAGTCATGTCTTTTGAACGGACATTTCTTGTTTATAAAAAAGGAAAAGAACCAGACACCTCTTATTAAGGGAAATTCACATGAATACTATGGACCTTTATCGCAGCAAGAAAAAAACACCAAAAGAAGCAGTTGAACTCGTTCCGAAAAAGGGAATCATTTCCATGGGAATGCGAGCTGCAACGCCTCCTGCACTCTTAGCAGCTCTGGCGGAGCGAGCCCATTCTGGAGACATAGAAGATTTGAAAGTCTATTACATGCGGTGTGGTCCTGTAGCTTTAGAGACTATTTTCCAAGAAGATTTAATGGATGTGATCCATCCCTTTTCAACAATGCTCACACGGGGCGAAGTAGAACTTGCAAAAAAAGGGTTTGAGAAAGGCAAAAAGTATTTAGAATTTGTTCCTATGAGCTTTAGTCATTACCCCAAAATGTTAACAGAAGTTATTGGGATAGATACCTTTTTAGTCACCGTGGCTCCAATGGATGATTTTGGATATTTTAATTTTAGTATTCATGGAGATTATGCCATTGAAGTGTCACGAAGTGCAAAAAAAGTCATCGTTGAAGTCAATGAGAACATGCCTAGGACTGCGGGCGCCTCGTTATTGCATGTTTCCGAAGTAGATATGATCATTGAACATACTTGTCCTCTCGTTGAAGATCCCCAAAGGCCAGGCGATGAACTCGACAAGAAGATAGGAAGCATCATTGTTGAAATGATTCCCGATCGCGCGACGATTCAAATTGGAATTGGAGGAGTACCGAATGCTGTTTGTGAAGCCCTAAAAAATCATAAAGATTTGGGTTTGCATACTGAGGTGTTGACTTCAGGAACCCTAGACCTCATTCAAAGTGGCATCATAACGAATCGCTACAAAAACCTTCATAAAAATCGAACTGTTTTTACTTTTGCTGCTGGCGATAAGAATTTATACGATACTGTTCACAACAATCCCTCGATGGGATGTTATCCTGTCTCTCATGTCAATTCCCCTTCGATCATCGCCAAAAATGACAATGTGATTTCTGTGAATTCCTTCATTGAAATCGATTTTAGCGGACAAGTGAATGCCGAATTTACACGTCATCAATTTTCAGGGGTGGGTGGACAGTTAGATTTCATGAGAGGAGCTCGATTATCAAAAGGGGGAAAAGCAATTCTCGCAAGTCATTCGACAGCAAAAAAGGGTACAATTTCCAAGATTAGCCCTAAATTGCAAGCCGTAGCAACAGACACGCGCCTCGATGTAGATTATGTCGTAACAGAATACGGCTGTGTTCGTTTGATGGGATTATCTACTACAGAAAGAACACTTGCCTTAATCAATCTCGCGCATCCTAAGTTCCGCGACGAACTCACCAAGCAAGCCAAAGAAATGCATTTTATTTAGAGGGTGTCTACAAAGTCATTCCACTGACTATCGGACCAATCTTTTTCCCTATGAGAATCCTCTGGAGGGCGGAGCAAACTCGATTTGAGTTTGCTCCGCCCTCCAGAGGATTCTCATAGGGAAAAATCTTTGTTCCTCTCGGCGAAAGTACTTTGTAGACACCCTCTTAGATCGGGCACGCACGCGGGTACGGGCTCGGGTACGAATAATTTGTTATCTGGGGTTTAAATAAGTTGGGGATAGTGCTTGCGCACATATTTATCCAAATTTCTAAAGACTTTCTCCTGCTCTTTTTTCACATCAAACTGTGCAGGTTTGGCAAATCTTCCAATATCAATTTGCACAGGCTGATCACCAATAAAACCATAGTTTTTCGCAAATACTTCGGGATTGTCAATATATCCCATTTGAATGCGCCTTGCAAAATACTCTCGAAGATTTGCAATCGCTTGTTTTGCTCCAAGAATGTCTCCGCTGCGCAATTTTGCATCGAGATATTCAGGGATCAGCACAATTTTTTTTTGGAGAACGAAAGGAAAATCCGCTAGATTCAATGGATGGGACTTTCCATTGCGGTCGATAAGAGAAATGGGCATCGGTTCTTTCGTTTTAGAGAAATGCACATGGACAATGGCAGTTTCCGTGCGCAGATCTTCAAAACCCCAAACATAACGTGTAAAAAGCTTTTTGAGTTCACCTCTCTTTTTTGCAGTTTTTATGAGCCAGCTCGGTGAAGCAAAGCGGAGCCAATTTTCAGCTTTGCGATACCAACGTTTGCGCAAAGGGCGTTTCCAATAAAAAAGTTTTAATACATGACTTTGGTCTGCACTTTCAAAGACCATAGATTGTTTCCCATGGCCTAAATAGGCATAGGGGCCAGATGGGATATCAATAGAAGGGGATTTATAAGAGATTTCAACGGGAGGTTGGAAATTTTTGAGAGAAAAATCGCTTCCCGAATAGAACCAAAAAATGTTTCCACAGATAGAGAAACCCGCAAATAAAAGGAGGAAAAGCAAAAATTTTATCATCAAGGAAGAAAAATACACGAATTGGTATAATATTTACCAAAAAAATATGGCATTATACACATCGAGATTCAAAAATTGGTTTTTCACGGCGTCGACTTTTCCTCAAATTTGTCACCTGCTCCTCACTTCGTGTCTATAAACACTGTAGTTCGTCGCAGTTAAAAAATTTGAGGGTCTCCTTGTGAAATTTCCAATTTTTGAATCACGATGTGTATAGCAACAAATCCAATAGCTCAGCCTCCTTTTTATCATCGTGAATATACGAATGATATCAAGACAGAGAAA
Source organism: Chlamydiota bacterium (assembly GCA_011065225.1). Classification (GTDB taxonomy): domain Bacteria; phylum Chlamydiota; class Chlamydiia; order Chlamydiales; family Rhabdochlamydiaceae; genus Sacchariniichlamydia. The sequence goes on along the minus strand of JAAKFC010000076.1, from coordinate 3,134 downwards.
AAAGAGGATTTGGCAAAGCGCATCACACTTGTTGCTCTGCCATTTTTGAGTCTCTATAAGCCCCTTAGTTTTCCTCTTTCGCTCACCCTGGGGGGATTGCGCTCTGTGACTGCATTTTCGCAATTATTGAGCGAAAGGAGTATCACTGGCATTTCCTATGCTTTTTTTCAAACAATCCTTTCAGTGATTGCCTTAGCAGGAACTTTATTCGCCCATCCTCTTGGGATGTTGATCACTACAGTTCATGACTGCGCATTAGACTGCATAAACATTGGGCAACACCTCTATATGGGTGAGCTTCTAAGCGCTCTTGGAAGCTATGCTTATCTCGTGAATAATGGCCTTTATCTCGCACTTTTTTTGCAGGGAGGATTGCAAATTGCAGTCGCTTCCCTTGCCTGCCAAGTTTTTATTGGACTTTCTCAGTCATTATCTGAATATAAAAAAGGAAATAGCCTCGAAGCAGGAGGTCATTTTTTAATGGGAATGATCCGAGGCAATCAATTATGCGGCCAAATGCAACTTTTAGAGATGAGTGGTCAACTTGGGAAACCCTCTACAACGGGAAATTTTCTGCATATGATAGCCTACTATTTACAAAAACCGGTGCAAATGACTTCCGAGTTTTTTCTGCGCGCTATTTGTACTCCTATTCGTCCAGGAGTTGAGGGAAATTTGCAAAATCCAACTCTCGAGAAGGTCAATCGCTGCGCCATGGTTTGTTTAGGCGCTGTATTTGCTCCCATTACCATTTCTCTTTATGCCCTAGGGGAAGGAATGCATCTATGTGGAAATGCTGTCAATCGGACTCCTTATACATATTGGAAAGGCAATGGAGAAGAGAAGCTAGACGATCAAAATATCAGATGCATGACATTGAATACATGCATGCTATGGGGAGGGCTTCCCATCCCCTTAGGAGGTCTCCGACCTCCAGGTGAACGGATTGATCAATTGACAAAATTGATCAGTGAACAAAATCCCGATATTCTTTTTCTACAAGAAACTTCTTTCCCGGCCTCTATGGAACTCTTTGATAAGCTGAAAAGTCAATATGCGCATTGTTTTACTCGCATAGGTCCCAATCCAATGCGAATGGAAAGCGGGCTTGTCGTCTTTTCAAAAGTCCCCATCAAAAGTGCTGAATTTCTTCCTTTTCCCGACCAAAATGGAATTAAGCGAGGAGCTTTCTTTATAGAAACCCCTTCCCAATATTTTGTGACCACAAATATGGAAGCAGGGGATGCAGAGGACGAGCGCAAAAGGCAATTTGATCTCATCACCCGTCGAATCGAAGAAAATAAGAAAGAAAAAAATCTAGATAGCTTTATTTTAGGAGATTTCAATATAGATAGCTTCCATTCAGATAAAGAATATCAATCGACAATTGGGAGCAATCCAAATTATTACGATCCTCGCAGTGATCAAAACATTGGTTCAGAATCCTGCACGAATGTTTTGGTCAATCACATGAGAGGAAAAGAAGTGCATTCTAATCTTTCTGAAATGGTTGACTATGCGCTACTTTATGGGGACCCAAGTGGGCTAGATCTCAAGACCGAATTCGTCGATACCTATGATGTTAATGATCCTTATGAAGCTATTACTGACCACAAAGGTTTGGTTTTGGATATTAAACGCAAAAAAACCGAATGATTTTCCCAGAATAAGAAACCTTTTAGGACGTGTTCTCTTTCGCTTGCTAAGAATAAAAGTTGTCTTGCATAAAATTCTCTTAGAAACCCCATTCAAACGCAAACCAAACTATTGGCTTGCTCCGCCCTCAAAACAAAAGCCCCACAATGCGGGGCCATTTTGGGGATCGCTAGCATGCCAAGAAGACAGCTGTTTCCGTCCACTACAAAAAGCCTTGAAAAGTTTTCTTATTTCCACCATTATTTTTTCGTTTTTCAATAAAAGCCAGGAGATAAAAAGATTATGGTTCTTTCTGAAATAAAAGATTTCTTCATCGCTTCAACCCATTACGATTATGCATACACCGATTATAGAAAATATACCACTCTGATCGAACAGGCATACTCCGAATTACCAGATATTAGTGCTTTAGTCCAAATTGACATTTCCAATGCATTAAATGAAGTTTCCATTTTTTTATGGGCCAATAAAGAATGGATGATTGGCGGAGTGGCTATTAGTGGAGCCGCTTTGATAGCAGTAAAGTACTTCAGGAGTCGTCCCCAATATCCCTTCGTGAATATGCAGTCTACTCTCAATTATGCAAGACTCTCAATTGGGATGCCAAAGAGAGAAGTTATTCCTCCAGATATAACACTTACTTTTTGTATTGATACAAGTTCAAGTATGGGTTCAAGTATGAATAATGAAGGTCGTGAAGCGGAGGTAAAGAACAGTGTGAATAGTGTTTTGAATAGTGCTCAAAAAGTCGTGGAAACACTAAAGGGGGCGAACATCAAAATAGCAATTGTTGGATTTAGTGGAGTGGCAACGATAATCTGTGAACCAACCATGCTTACGAGAGAGAATGGCAAAAATAGTCCTATTGAAGGGATCAGAGCAAATTTGAAGGGATATAGATCTTCCGGAGGGACAAGTATTTTCGCCGGTTTAGAGGAAGCGACCACAAAGTTAGAGGGAATGGCAAATGAAAATAAAAAGACAGTCCACACGTTTATTTTGTTAACCGATGGGGAGGAAACTCTTGATCCAAGTAAGGTTGTGCCCATTCATAAAAGGCTTACAGCAGTAAATGCTCAGTTATTTGCGATTGGAATAGGGAATCATAAAAAGGAAACGTTGAAGATAATCGCCCCCAAAACTGGGAAATTTACGGGTACATATATTGACACTACATTAGGCAAAGAGACTATCGAAAGTGCGATATCCAAAATTTATATTCAAGCGCTTGCCGTTTTTAGAGATTTGGTGTTGAGCTCTTCGCAATTAGATGCAGGGACATGGTCAGTAAACAATATCCCAAGTGTTAAAACAGGTGAACAATCGAAGTGCGAGTTAGGGTCTTTATCAGAAGGAACCAAGATGGATAGAATGATTCAGATACATGGCGTTAATCTCGACTCCACATTAGAGTTATCCACAGTTAAATTTGATCTGACTTTCAAAGATCCTCAAGGAAGGAAAGGCAAACTGTCATT
>JAAKFC010000075.1 GCA_011065225.1 Chlamydiota bacterium | reverse complement strand
CTTTCGACGAGGGCAACGAGCAATCCTAGAATGGGAACAAATTCAGCTAAACAGATCAAACGATGTCCCCACCGAGGGGCATTTTCCATTTTTGCGAGTTGATGGTGACGCACAGCATATGGGGCCCCAGAAAAGGCCGTCAGCATTGAAAACAAAGCATCTTTGCTGGTGATCTGATAACCGCGATTGTGATCGATTAGGGAATAATTCATGGGAAGGAGTATACTGCACTGCAATGTTTGTGGCAATCAGCACAGGACCTTTTACTCATTTAGATCATCTCGCTCCCCTTTGTTTCCTATTAGAGATCCCTTTAATTGTCACAGATGAATGTCATCGGGCTTTGGGAGAAAAATTTTATCCTATGGTCGATTTGCAATATATTCCTTTAGAAGATTTGACTCTCGAATATATCGCCAATCACTTCGATGCAATCCTTACTTGTGGGAAGTTTTGGGCCATGGAGTTAATCCCTCTCATTGAGATGCTCTATGGTAAGAAGATTCGATTTATTTTCAGCCCACACGGAAACTCCGATAAAGAAGCCTTGCTCAATCGCCCGGTCTCTCAAGATATTGATCTGACATATGGGAAAGAGGGGATTCCCATTGGGAATATCCGCTACTGGTTTTACAAAAAGCATAAGGCCCATTTTGATGACTTTGCTCAAGATTTTTTCCGCAGTGAGAAAAAGACCGTCCTCTATGCTCCGACATGGGAGACAAATGCAACGACGACTTCTTTTTTTGAAAGCACAGGGAAAATCATTTCCACTCTCAGCAATTCGCACAATTTGCTCATAAAACTGCACCCTCTCTTAGAAGAAAATGATCCTGCTGCTTTCCATCGCATCATTGGGATGTATGAAGATCAGGCGCAGTTTATCCTCGATTTTCCTCCGGTCTATCCTCTACTTGATAAAACCGATATCTATTTAGGAGATTTTTCTTCGATTGGCTATGATTTTTTGACCTATGATCGACCGATGTTTTTTCTTAAAAGCGGAGGAAGATTGCAGAAGTGTGGAGAGCCTTTTCAGAAAGCAGTAGACAATACACAGAAAGAATTGTCTGAAACTCGCAAAAAAATATACAAAGATGCGTTTTTTGCATGCGAGCCAGAAAAGATCAAAGCCCTGCTATTGCAGGGCCTTAGAAACGCTTAATCTTCTTAATCGTCGAGTTCAATATCTGCATCATCATCAATGATTACAGCAATTGGCTCTTCAGTAGCACTATCATCTACTTCTGCTACTTCTTCCGCAGTTGCCACTTCATCTACTTCATCAGCATAAGCTGAAACCATTGTCAAAGATGCGATTAATGCAAACATCCATCCAAAATACTGTTTCATATGTAGCTCCTAAGTTTGAGAGTTTATTAATTCAACTTACACCCCTATCAAGGGATACGTGGAATCAATTATACGGATAAACTTTGATTTTGTCAAAACTGAGACGCATTCTTTGGTAATACGAACACTTCTGTCATAGTGTTAAGATCTGGTGCAAGAGGATCTGCTTCAAGAGAATAGGATGTGCCTCCTTCATGCAAGGGAAAAACTTTTGTCACAACGCCTACATGCAGATCAGGAGGAAAAATGCCGTCCATTCCTGTTGTCACAAGCAAGTCCCCTGTCTGAATCAAAGTCTTCTCCCGCAAATCAAGGGGACCTCCTTCTTCATCGCTGCAATTGTAATGAAAACCCAGTCCCTTCAATTTTTGTCCAACCATTTGCCAAAGAGAGCGACTGGACCCGTGGATTTCCCCTTTTGCCAAATAGAGATCTCTTTTTTCTAAATGCAAGGTCTTCAGATAGGTTATTAAAATGCGCGTCATCTCTTCTGAACCGCCTAAATCTTCCCTGAGAGAAAGAGTTTGAACGAGCTCTTTGAATTGCTTTGCAAGCATTCTGTTTTGCTCGCCACCGCGAATAACCCGCACAGAGGGTGTGAGCCGCTCATCTGTGATCAATCGAATTCGAGACCGAGCCTGTCCCACCTCTTCTATAACACCCACAATTGCTTTTCCCACAACTACAGGGCTATCCTTTTCTATAATGATTTTTCCAAGCGCTTGGTTGTCTCTCTCTCCTACATTTAGCCATAGAGAGCTACTCCAGTTCACAGGCTCTCGAAAAATAACACGCGCAGGCACAGCTTGCAGCTGCCTCGACAAAATCTGCGACAAGTATTTTTCACGTCTAGCAAAAAAAGGATCCTGTGATTGGCCTTTTAGGGTGAGAAGCTGCTGCAATTCTTGCTGCAGCTGCTCTCCGGCTAAGGTCAATTTTTTGAGTCTCTTAATCTCGCCTCGAAGTATTTGATTTTCGAGCTCGAGCAGCATTCCGTCTTCATGTGGAGATTCTGTTTTTTGGTGAAGAAAGTCCCAACAAGGGGCCACAGCGCTCACTGCAAACTTGCGCATTTGATTGCCTCCCTTCTCCGGAAGGGTGAGAAGGCCAAAAAGAAAGAGAAAAAGTACTGTCAAGCCTTTGATCATTTGGCAGCCACTATTGCATCAGTAACAACTTCAATATTTTCCTGATTGATTCCAGTTAAATTGATCCGTCCATCTGCTGCGAAATATATTCCTTTTTCTTTGCGTAATTTTTCTATGGCTTTGGTTGAAAGCTCTGTACTACAGAATAACCCTTTACCGGATCGAATGAGCTCCCAATTGCCTTCTGGATCTTTTTTTATCATCCTATCAATAAATGCCTCTCGAATCGCATGCATGCGTTGTCTCATGACCGAAAGTTCAGTCAGCCATTTTTCATGTAATGTGGCATCCCGCAAAATCCCTTTTACCACTGCCGCTGGATGTATTGGAGGATTGGAATAGGTGCCGCGAATCATGCTCTTAATCTGGCTGCTAACCGCTTCCATTTTTTTTTTGGATTCGCCTACAACAAAGAGTGCCCCTGCCCGCTCTCCATAGAGGGAAAAGTTCTTTGCACAAGTATAGGTCAGTGCAAATTCTACGCCTTTCTCCAAAAAAAGCCTTGGGGCATAGGCATCCTGCTCAGGTGCGGCAGAAAAGCCCTGATAAGCCATATCGAGAATCGGAAAAAGGTGTTTTTTTTCAGTCAATTCTAGGAGTGTTTGCCACTGGTCATGCGAGAGATCTAAACCAGTGGGATTGTGACAATTCGTATGAACAAGAACGCAGCTTTTCTCTGGAAGAGAAGAGAGGTTTTCTATCATCTTTTCAAAACAAAGATGTTTCTCTTCATAATAGGGGTAAGGTTCGGTTTTGAGACCTGCCATCTGATAGATTTTCCAATGGTTGGCCCAAGTGAGATTGGAAATCGCAATCTGATCAGTCCACTTTGTTGCCAATTGTCCGCTTAAAGCTACGGCCCCAGTCCCTCCTATGGTTTGCACTCCATAAATCCGATCTTCCGTCTTCCCAAATACGAGTTCTTCAATAGCATTTACAAACTCGGGATCGCCATCGATTGGCAGATATTCGCGCTTAAGCCTTGCCTCTGCAATTCGTTTTTCCACTTCTGCAACGGTTTCTAAAATGGGTGTCTTGAGATGTTCATCTCGATAAAATCCGATGATAAACGAACATTTACCAGGATGAGGATCGGCTTTGAATGCTGCAGCAATCCCAAGAATGGGATCTACAGGCAACTCTGGAATCTTTTCAAATATGCCCATAACCCAGATTCTACAGCAAGAGTGTTTAATTTTGCGATTTCACAGTGATTGGTTCGTGCTGATTCCATTGAACATATGTACTGCCATATAGATCATCTTTAATTTTCGAAATGATCACATCTAGGGCTGGCTGGTTATGTCCTCCTTCAGGAATGATCAAATCAGCAAACTTTTTACTTGGCTCAACAAATTCTTTGTACATCGGGCGGACTGTACTCATGTATTGAGATAAAATATTGGGAACAGCTCTTCCTCGTTCGGTCTGATCCCGAAGAATTCTTCGGATCAATCGAATGTCTTCATCCGTATCGATATAAAGTTTCAAATCAAAGAGGTTTCTGATCTCTGGAACAGCAAGAAGAAGCATTCCCTCGCAAATGACGATTTTTTTTGGCTGCACTTCCACAGTTTCTTCTTTTCGCGTATGGATAGAAAAATCATATCTGGGAACAGAAACGAGCTTTTGTTCTTTTAAAGCAGTGAGTTGCTCAAACATGAGTTCGAACTCAATCGAATCCGGGTGGTCGAAATTGGTTTTAGCTCTTTCTTCAAAAGAAAGATGTGAAAGATCTCTATAGTAATAGTCTTGGCAAATCAAGACACTATCATCAGGAAAATATTCATGAATTTTTTGTGCGATTGTAGTTTTCCCCGATCCTGATCCCCCTGAGATAGCAATCATGATTGTATCTGATCCGAAAGTAATACTAGTGATGCAAAGTAAAAGTAGTAAGAAGCGCATTTTTTTCTCTCCTGTCGGTTTTGAAATAGAAAAAAGGATAGAATTTTTCTCATTTGAAGGAAAGGACAGAAATCCTTTAAACTATCACACTATGGGGCGTTAGCTCAGTTGGTAGAGCGCAACAATGGCATTGTTGAGGTCAGCGGTTCGATCCCGCTACGCTCCAGTCCTGTAAAAATTTTTCATTTCCTGTTGTATCGATTGTTTGTCTTTATAGGATACAACGCATTCGGGGAGACTTCGGAGAAAAATTTTCCCATAGGAACGGGTGAAAAGACGCCCATCAAGACAAAGGACACAACCCCTATCCTCTGCCCGGCGCATGAGCCTGCCAAAACCCTGCTTGAATTTCATTACCGCTTGCGGAATGGAATCTTCTATGAAGGGATCGCGCCCCTTTGCGCGGAGGAGTTCTGAACGAGCCTCAAGAATGGGTTCACTTGGCACAGGAAAGGGGAGCTTAACGATGATGACAAGCCGCAAGGCATCCCCAGCCACATCCACTCCCTCCCAGAAAGAATCCGTTCCAAATAAGACTCCATTTTGGTTCCTTTTGAACTCTTCGAGCAGCTGATGGCGAGGCAGATCTCCCTGTCTGAGGATAGGCAGGTCTGAAAGTTCATCTGCGCATTTGTTAAGCATGTCATATGAAGTGAATAGAACAAAGGCGCCTCCTTCACTCATTTCAATTGCAACGCGAATTGCCTTAGCAGCTTCAGAGATGAACTGAAAACTGCTAGGCTGTGGAAGATCATTGATGCCAAGAAGGCGAGTACGGTTTTGAAAGTCAAAAGGGGAAGGATAGATCTGTTCATCTGCTTCTTCGCGCAGACCGAGATTTTCGCGTATGTGGGTGAAAGTATCTCCCACTGCAAGGGTCGCGCTACAAAGGATAACGCTTTTCAAAGGTGTGAAGAGTTTTTCCTCAAGAAAGGGAGCAACATCAAGTTTGGCAATTGAAAGAGTCGTTCCCTCGGATGTTTTTTCTGCCCAGCGAACATCACTTTCTTTGAAAAAAGTCTCGATAGTCTTCACTGTCTCCTTCATTCTTTCAGTAGCTTGAGAGATATCGAGTAGGGCATTTTCCACCTTGGGTTTGATTTCTTCATCGATTTCCTTTCCAATGCTCTCAAGAGATGCAATATAGTGCTTCAGCCCCTCTTTGAGCTCACCAAAGGCAGGCATCAGTTCTTTTTGCCACTGCTCCGACTGGAAAATGTTGGGAGTAATGCGCCATTTGAAGGAAGGGCTACTCGCACCAAAAATCTGGTCGAGCAAATCAAATGCAGTATGCACTTTATTCAAGAGCTCTCGTTTCTCCCCTGGAAAATCGATATCGAGCCGCACTCTGAGAGCTTTGTCTTTAACCAAATCGCGGATATGAAAAAAGCGGCTGACATCGGGGTGCGCATCAGAATGGACTCTTCCCAAAGATTTAAAGAGCTGGATCCGATCCAGCACTTGCGTGAGGCAGCTCCTAGCCACATGTTCCAAATGGTGCGCTTCATCTATGATCAATCGAGAAAATGGAGGCAAAATCGCTCTTTCTTCCTCTGCTAATAGATGAGCCATCAGAAGATGATGATTGACGATGATCAGATCTGCATCCTGAACCTTTGCCCTCGCTTTGAAAAAAAAGCACTGCTTGTAGTGGGGACATTTGATATAAGAACAGCTTTCTGATTCGGCATAGACCTTTCCCCATGTCTCACCAGATACGGAAAATGGAATCGCCGATTTGCTCCCATCAGTGCTCTTTTGCGCCCATCCAACAAGGGCATCTACCGACTGATCGAAAAAGCCATGTTGTTTTGAGACTTCATCGAGCTTGCGCAGACACACATAGTTGCCCATCCCTTTGGCAAGCACAACATGCAAATCAAGCCCGAGTGCACTGAGCAAAAGAGGCAGATCCTTTTCTAGAAGTTGTTCCTGAAGTGAAATGGTATAAGTAGAGACGACAATTTTCTCACCTGTGCGGTAGCTCCACAAAAGAGCTGGAATCAGATAGGCAAGGCTTTTGCCGATCCCCGTTCCTGCTTCAAATAGAGCCGGTTTTTTTGCTTCAAATGCCTCCCAAATGTGGCGAGCCATTTGCTGTTGGCCCTCGCGCGATTCATAAGAAGTCAAACTCTTTGCAAGGAGCCCTGTGTCGGAAAAAATTTCGTCAAAAAGAGAAAGGGTTTCTGTCATGCGTATAATGAGCATGACAGAAACCCTCAGATTAGATCAAGGAGATACTGGATAACTGCTTTACCAGAAATTCGAGCCGAAAGCGCTGAAAAAGTTCATTTGGAGATCGCAATTAACTCAGAAGAGTTAATGGAGATTGAAAATTAACTTTTTTCAGATGTCTTTCGGCCGAAGAGCTGGTGAATGAGTTATTCAGTATCTCCTTAAGAATCGTTTTTATTGAGTCATTTTTTTACTGAAGGGATACGCAATAGCTTTTCCCCCATACCAAAGGACATTGCTGGTAACCTTTCCAAGTGGACTTTTTGCTACATTGTTCACGAGATTAAATCCCTGATTCAATATTCCCAAGCCTCCTGCAACGCCAACTCCCAAAATGGCCCATTTACCTGTATTATAGAGATCACTCCCCATTTCTTTTACTGCCTCTAGTGTTTCAGTTCCGGGCATCGTAGCATTGAAAAGGCCTGCTGTACTCTTTCTGACGCCTTCGGCAAACTGTGATGCGACTTTACCATTGAAAGTCACTTTTTCCCCAAGGCCAATGAAAGTAGTTACAGTGCCGACTCCTTGCCTTAGAATAGAATTTACATCATCAGGAAGGTAAGTGGTGATTGCTCCATTGATTATATTTAGTAAAGGAATACTCTCGCCAGATTCAGTAGTTATCTCAGTAATCATACCCGTTTGTCGGATGCTTGCGTAAAAGGCTTCGCGTTCTTGAGAGCTCATGTTTGCAGTATCCTGAATAAAATTTTCAAAACCTATCCCAGCAGTTTCTGAAGCTTTCTGCACACCTAGCAAATACATACCGTATCCAAATGCTACAAGAGCTCCGACACTGACAACCACCTTTGTAGCAGTCCACAGCAAGCTACTTTGCTTAGGCTGATTTGGAACAATTTG
>JAAKFC010000074.1 GCA_011065225.1 Chlamydiota bacterium | reverse complement strand
TGCTGAGCAAAGCTGCAAGTAGTGGCACGAAAACCGATAGCATGTACTCTACCATGAACAGTTGCATGAAGTTCTAACATACTTGAACCTATCAGAATCAAACTTCCTTGGATCTCCTCAGAAAATTTATTGAGATAGAGTCTTCCTCCCATTCAAAATGAAACTATAACAAGGCACTGAGAAACCCTAAAACTATTTTTTCAAGAAATTGCAGGACAAAAAAGGCAATCATGGGACTCAAATCAAGAGTACCACCAATCGGGGGAATAAAACGCCGAAAAATATTGAGATAGGGATCCGTGTAAAAGCGGGTGAGTCGCATGATCGGATGATAGGCATACTTTGGAAACCAAGAGCCAATGATACGAACAAGCAGCAAGATCGTATAGATAAGAAAGACCCAATGGATCATTTTAGCAAGGATAATCATAATTGGTCTCGATTATACCCTAACTCGAGATTTTGTAAAAGGGACCAACAGCCGGGTGGATAGAATTAAAAAAATAAATTCATTTGACCCTTATGTATTTTTCAAGTATAACCCTTTCAAATCCAACAGGATTATAAAAAAGTTTACAAAATAAGGAGGAAAAATGGAATTTTCTGTTACTAATGGTCCATTTGAGAATGCACAGAAATTCGTTGATGCATTGGTTCAAGAACGTGGTAATGAAAATTTTGGTACAAAGCAAGCTTATGCATCTGATAATCAAATGACAAAAGCTGAAAATAATGTACAAGCCATAGATTTGCTTCTCAAAATGATTTTAGTTCATTATCAAATATATACATCCCTTTCTGAACTCGATAATCTAGGCGGAATGGGCCACTACAACAATACTTCTAAAGAACAATTAGACCAAATAAAAACAGAGATTGAGAGCTTTAAACCAATTAGCAGCTTAAGATTAGATGATCTATCAAATGAAAATTTACCATCAGAGAATTTTTTCAAGATCGCTTTAGCTTCTGTGCTTTCTTATATAACATCTGATAAAACTGATTCCTATCCTGTAAAGATAGAAAAAATCTATGCACATGGGAAATCTGTAGATACTACAAAAATTGATTTTGATAAGCTCTATTCAATAAAATTAAAAGAGAGGGCCCAGAAAATATTTTCTGAGCAGGAATCCTCGAAAGCCCAAGTTCAGGCGTAAATACATTCCGCCTTATTCGCAAGTGCGCTATAATGCCCCATTAATATGGGCTCGCAACTTTATTTTTCCATTCATCAGCAAAAGTTTTGCCTCCTCCGCAAGGAAAGGGGGCAAATTTCATTTGAGCAGGTCGGGAAGCATGTAAAGCCGCTTGACATTGTCCTAGGGAAACAAGCTGAAATCGTAACAGGCCTTACTTCGGAAGAAGTGATTCTGCGCCATTTAACCCTGAAACTCAAATCCAAAAGAGAAATTATCGCCGCTCTTCCCTTCCAGGTGGAAAATGTCCTTCCTTATCCTGCCGAAGAACTCATTCTCCTTCCAGCATTGGACATGCAAAAAGAACAAACTGAGATTTCCCTTCTCGCTTCCTCCAAGAAAGCGCTCATGAGCCATCTCGAGAAAGAGGGGGATTCCGATATTGTCTCTTGCATTCCTCTTGCTCTTTTCCGCTATGCACGCCATTTTTATCCCGATCGAGAATCTCTTTTTCTCCAATATGAAAATACTTTCATCGTCATCGAAAATGGAAAACTTTGCTCCTTCCAGACCATTCGCTCCGGAGATGCAGAGCGTGTCTTGGCCTTGATGCAAAAGAAATACCCTCATATTCCCTCGAAACCCATAGAAAGAGGTGAGCATTGGGATTTTGCCATTCCAGTGGGTCTTGCACTTGATGCAGCTATTGCAGACGAGAGAAGTGGACAATTTCGGCAAAATAAGAATCAATCTAAAGAACATCAGAAAAAGAGAAAAAAACAGCTCATCCGTTTTTTTTCTGTCTGTGGTTGTTTCATTTGCCTGACATTTGCATTCGGGCATCTGCATTTGAAAAAAAGAGAGCATGCCGTCCTCGAAGTATTGGGATATGGGCAAAATATGCGACTTAGTACAGCTGTTCAAGAACTTGAAGAATCTCTGTATAAGCAAAAAAAATCGACGATTTCTCTCTCGACACTTCCGAAGATTTCCGAGCTGCTGACTTGGCTCAGTACTGATCCTAAATTGCAAGACTGTTCCATCACAAGGCTTCGCTACCAACTCGTCAAAGCACCTCGTTTGGGAACGCAAATAAAGACGTATAGCGCGAAAGTAGAACTGGAATTGACATCACAAAACCCAAAAGCTGCTCGCAGTTTTCACGAAGCACTACTGCGCGATCATCAAATTGTTGATCAAAAAAATGATGTGCGATGGAATGCCGATCATGGAATCTATCGAGCTACTTTTCACATCAAACCGCAAAAAGCATAATGAAAGAAATAGAAGAAAAAATCAGACGCTACCTTTCCCATCCCTACTGGCTGATAGCATTAGGACTCCTGCCTTGTTTCTTGGTCGTTTTTTTCCATATCGGGGCTGAGAAGAAACTTGGCCGTTTCACCGAAGAAGCCCTCTATCTCAAAGAAAAACAAAAATGGGTGGAAAAAAAGAGTGCCCTAGAACAAGCCCTTCTGACTCAAATGCAACAAGCTAGCAGCGATTACCTCGAAAATGAGATCGAATCCATGCAGTTTCTGCTCCCTGAAATCCAAAAACTAACCGCTCTTCTCCACTCCAAGCCAGAGAGCAAAACCGAGCATGCCCGATTGGATTATTTGCAAAATGGGCAAAATGCCTTGCGCTTTCGCCAGCAAAATTTTCAGCGTGTAGGCAATTTTCAAGAAATGGAGGCAACCCAACTCCATCCTGTAGAAATGAACAAAGAAGATCTCAAGTATCTCCTTGCACGTATTGAGAATGTACAGATAGAGGATGTAAAGCCAGGAAATCCTCCTCCTGATCTTCTGATTAAAAACTTTGAATTGATCAAGAAACCTCTTCCTTCTGATGAAGAGATTTTCCTTGTTAACCTAGAACTCATCAAACGCGAGATCATCCATGACTAGAGTCCTTTTTTTATTTCTCATTCCTCTTCTCTTTCTTGTTAGCTGCCGCAAGACCGAGCAATCTGATATGATCGTCAGTATGCAAATGCTCGACCGAAATGGTTTTTCGGAGACGATCAGCAGCAAGGATCGGCTGAATGTCTATCAGAATGTCGATTTTCAAAGTGCTCAGCCTTATGAAAAAGTTCTCCGCGTCTATGGCAAAAATGGTGAGGGAAAAAGTCCTTCCAAATTATCCAGTTATCATTCCAATGGAGGAGTTTGGCAGTATCTTGAAGCAGTCGATGGCAGAGCACATGGCCGCTATTTAGAATGGTATGAAAATGGGAAAATGAAAATTGCAGCCCATGTGATCGAAGGATTGGCAGATTTGAATGAAGCTGCCCAAACAAGTTGGCTTTTTGACAAAGAATGCACCGTCTGGGACCAGCAGGGCAATCTCACCGCTGAATTTCTCTATGACAAAGGACTCCTCGTCGGAGAAACCAAGTACTATTTCCCAAATGGCGCCATACAAAAAATCATCCCCTATACCTTAGGGCTTGTTCATGGGACTTTGCGCATTTTTGATGAAGAGGACAATATTCTTGAGGAAATAGGATTCAAAAATGGGAAGCGCGATGGAGCTGCTACTGCACTGTGGGCTCCTGGCATCTCTAAATCCCAAGAACAGTACCGAGAAGATCTTTTGTTCAATGGCATTTACTTCGATCAGGAAGGGAATGTCATGAGTGAAATTGCAGAAGGTCAAGGGATTCGATCCGATTTCAAAGAAGGGAAACTTCACAGCCTCATTCAATATCAGGGCGGCGTGCCAGAAGGAGAGGCCCAAATTTTTGATCCCACAGGCAAGTTGCATATCTCTTACCAGATCAAGGAAGAAAAAAAAACAGGGGAAGAATGGGAATATTATTTAAATGCAGAGCATACACCCAAACTCTTCATTAACTGGTTTGAAGACCAGGTTCAGGGAATGGTCAAAACGTGGTATTCCAATGGAAAGCTTGAGAGCCAACGAGAGATGAGCAGCAATAAAAAACATGGGCTCAGCTTTGGCTATTACAAATCGGGCGACTTGATGCTGATGGAAGAATATGAAAACGACCAGCTTCTTAAGGGATCTTATTATAAAAAAGGAGAGCCCAATCCGATCTCTACTGTCGAAAATGGAGAAGGTATTGTCACTCTTTATAACGCTGAGGGACATTTCACCAAAAAAGTCATCTATGAGCGTGGGAAACCCATTGCTGATTGATGATTATGAATCATCTGATGAACTATTCGCTTCATTTTGATTATGGAGTTGTTCATCATCTTCATGCGCGCCATAGGGCCCCTTTTTCTTCTTCTTAGGTGGTTTGCAGTACTTGGGACCCTCGCAGTTTCCAGCGAGAACAGCTGCTCCGGGAGAAATATTTTGGCAAATTCCATATTGTCCGCCATCGAGACAATACCATTGCACAGTATAAGGAGTTTGTGAACGAGAGGGTTGCTCAGAGTAATGTTGCCCCCCTGGCCCAAACGAAGGATATTGCTCGGACCAGGTGTTGAAATGCTCGGGGAGAATGATCATTTCTCCTAGATAGGTCCCATCTGCTGCGTGGATGACAGCTCGCAGCTTATAGGGACTATCGTTATGCAGCCTCAAACTTGCTTGCCCTACTGCGCAAAAACAAAGAAAAACCAATATCCATTTTTTCATCTCACTTGTCATTCTCGAGTTTTGCCCATTTAAAGTCTAGATTCCCCATAGAAGAGAGAAAGACCCCATCCAATTTATCATTTTTCATATAGAGCATTGTATAATGAAAAATAGGGATAATGGGCATTGCATCCATCAAAAGCTTTTCACAATGGGCAAGCAATTGCAGCCGCTCCGCTGGATCCAAAAGCCGGAAGGAATCATTGAGTCCCTTAGTATATTCAGCATCTTCCCAATGGGTGTTATTCGTGCTTTGGGTTTTGTATTTGAACACTTCGAGAAAATTGACTGGATCATGAAAATCGGCTCCCCATGAACACAATGCCAGGTCATAGTCATGCTTTGAGATCCGATCAAAGTAGACTTTTCGCTCAATTGCTTCGAGACCAATGCGAACACCAAATGCCTCAAACCACTGTTGTTGAATTGCCTGAGCAATCAAATGCGCGCGTTCAGAATTGATATAGGTCAATTTGATATTTGGGAAATCCACTTCAAGCTCTGCAAGTGCTTCCATGAAGAGCTTTTTTGCTTCTTCTATTGCACCATCGGAGAAATAAGGCTCTTTTTGCAGTTGCATAGAAGGGGGAATGAGCCTTTGAGCAGGGAGTTGTCCTCCTTGTGTCACATGCTCGACAATCAATTTTCGGTTGATTGCAAGGGCAAGAGCTTTGCGCATTTTTGGATGATCCAGAGGACACACCTCAATATTTGTTCTCAAAAAAGCCGTCTCATCTTTTGGCTTTACATAGAGCTTGTCTTTCAAGTGGGTAATGGCATCTACAGGAATCACGGATAAAGGAGAACCCGTCCAGTCTAGCTCATTTTTTTCAAAAAGTTTCATTTCAGTGTCACTATCCACCATTGTAAGAACAAGCAACTCGATTTGCACTGCATCTGCATCCCAATAGTTAAGATTTTTTTCCGCTGTGATTTGATCATTATGTTTCCACTCTTTGAAGAGAAAGGGACCATTGGAGACATAACTCTCCTGCTTTTCGGACCAACGGGGCTGATTTTCATCCGTTTGCTGATGGACTGGGAAGAAATAAGGAGTCGCCATAAGCTCAAGAATATAAGGAGTTGGATATTCCAATTCGAGGATTAGGGTTTTCTCATCTGGAGTCAAAATGCCTAGCTCATCAGTTGATAAGGATCCTTCCTTCACTTGCTTGCCATTCTTAATCAAATAGAGCTGGAAGGCGTTATCGCAAGGAAAGTCGGGGGAAAGCATCCTTTTCCATGCATATGCGAAATCTTGAGCTCTAATAGGCTCTCCGTTGGACCACTGTGCATCTCGCAGAGTAAAGACATATGTCTTGAGATCTTCAGAAATCTCAACACTTAAGGCCAGTGCTAGTTCTGGCTGATCACTCGGCCCAATCCGCGTCAGTCCTTCGAAGAACATCCGCATGAGAATTTGGGAATTGGGATCACGGGCCCTTCTAGGATCCAAGGTATGTGGCTCAGACCCAAGGTTGATTTTGACAATTTTGGCAGAAGAGGACTTTTGACCAGAAGATTGACAGCCCAAAAATACCAAAAGAACAAAAAATATTGCAATTTTCCATTTGCTCATGACGTATGCCTTAGGTTAAATTCATTTGAGGATATGAAACTAAGGAATATTCTGTCTATGTACTGCGTCGCTACAAAACCCACCCCCATCCTCAATACCGCCAATTTTCAAGGTGTTTTTGGGGCAAAAAAGCTTCCACTCGACGATCAGGGCCTCTTGCGCCCAGTAGAAATGATCGCCTTGCCAGGTACCAAGTTCCAAATCCTCAAAAAACTTCCCCATCATATCCTGGAAGTCATCACAGAGGAGTATCCTTATGGCCCTCAATATATCGATTCTCGCTTTGTGACTTTTGCAAAAGCCACACCCTCAGAAAGATGCAAAATCCTCCCCGATCTCAAGACCATTTCCTCGCGCCTCGAAAGTTCCCTAGGACTCCCCTATATATGGGGTGGCAATTGGGGGAGAGGAATTCCTGAAATTCAAACCCTTTATCAACCAAAGATTCCAGCAAATCTCAAAAAAACCTGGACTCTCTCAGGTGTTGACTGCTCAGGTCTTCTTTTTGAAGCAACAAATGGTTATACACCGCGTAATACTTCCGACCTTCTTCAATTCGGTGAAATAGTTCCCTCCATTCAAAATGTAAAGCCGCTTGACATTCTTGTTTGGCCCGGACATGTAGTCATTGTCCTCACACCAACTCTCACAATTGAAAGCCTTTATGGCAAAGGGGTGATCACAACCCCGCTTGCCACTCGTCTTACAGAGCTTTCTTCCACAAATTTCATTATCAGACGTTTTTTTCCCAAACAAACGTAATTACAGATAAATAAAAACGATAAACTAAATAAACTAATTGAAATAAAATATAACTATTTCTTAAATTAATAATTATAGAGAGCATAACTAAGTGGTGCAATCCGTTGCTCTCACAAGTACCCAATTAACGTTGGGTTGATCAACCTAAGGGAGAAATGTATGAATATAAACAAAACAATGGTTGCAGTAGCTCTGCCTCTCATTGCTGTTAGCAGCCTGCTTCCTGCAGCGCGCTACAACAAAAAAGATTGCGAGCCAGCGCCCCCTGCTGCTTGCAATCCAGCTGATTGCTGCAGAACCTATTGCATGGGACCTGAGAACTACGGCGTAAATGCCGCTGTTCGCCCTAGAACATGCAATGGAGACTGGGTCATCACAGTAGCTGGATTCTACTGGAATTCACACCAAGACGGCATGGAATATGCTGTAGAAAGTAAAGTAAAAAATGATTCTGAA
>JAAKFC010000073.1 GCA_011065225.1 Chlamydiota bacterium | reverse complement strand
GGGTAGCACAGAAATATACGTTCGTTTCGTCTTGCGGAAGGAGACAATGCCGTCGATTAGGGCGAAGAGGGTATCATCCCGACCAGTGCCGACATTTTTTGCGGGTTTCCACTTTGTGCCACGTTGACGAATCAAAATACTGCCTGTTTTTACAAACTGCCCATGCGCCGCTTTGACGCCGAGCCGTTTGGAATGAGAGTCGCGCCCGTTGCGTGAGGCGCCTTGTCCTTTCTTATGAGCCATTTCCCGATTCCTCGATTTCTGTGATTTTTACTTGTGAATAATTCTGTCTATGTCCGACCTTGCGGCGGTAGTTTTTGCGCTTTTTGTACTTGAAAGAGATGACTTTAGGTCCGCGGATCTCTTGCATCAGCTCTCCAATAACTACAGTGCCGTCGACATGGGGATTGCCCACCTTCGTAGAAGATCCCGTATTGACAAATAGAACATTTTTGAATTCTACTTTACTTCCCTTTTCAGTGCCAAGCAGTTCAACATCAATGACATCACCTTTTTCTACGCGGTATTGTTTGCCGCCGGTCTCGATAATCGCGTACATACGACCTCCAAATGAAATTTGCACAGTTCTTTTCAATATGGAAAGTATACAGGAAGGGCTGGCTATAGTCAAGTTGATGAGGCCTGAATTTTTTTTATATTATGATAGTTAGAAGGATAGTCAGTTATAACAACAAACTAATTGAATAATTAACTATCAATTTTTAATATGAGTTTATAAGAATATAGAATTTTTGGAGGAGTTATGCGTGGAACCAGACGCTCGCATTCACGGAAAAAAGGTTCAAAAGTGACAATGAAAACGCATAGGAAGAAAAAAGAGCGCTCCAAAGAGGATTGGCAAAAGCTCTTTAGAGAGCGATTTTTTGTCTAGGAATACTGATGAAAAACAACAAAAAGAAAGTTATTAGGAAATCAGGAAAATCGAAAAAGAAAGAGCGCTCTACTACTGGGGAATCTCCCAAGAAAAAGGGAGATAAATGGCAAGAATTTTTGCGCAGGCATAGTCAGGCGCAAGAGAAAAAATAGAGATCTAGGAGGATGTCATGGCTGCAAAAAGACGAAGAACTCATCAAAGAAAAAGCACGCATAGTAGAAAGCGTCGTGTGACTAAAAGGCATACTGGCTGGTCAGGCTGGTGGAAGCGCATGTGTTCAATGTGATTTTCGCCTGACAAAGCTAAATAAATAAAAAACGGCTGCGACAAGCGCGATAGTTGCACCTGGTGGCCAATTGAGTTGATAGGATGCTCCCGTTCCGATGAGGGTAAATGCGCATCCTATCAGCACGGCAAAAATCATCATTTTTGTGAAGCTATGGGTAAAGCTCCCAGCGATTGCTGCTGGAATGGCAAGCATTGCAATCACGAGAATGGCTCCGACGACCTGGATGAGTAAGACGACGGATAGCGCAATCAAACAGAGCAAGAGCAAATAGAAGAACTTGACTGGGATTTTTTGGAGTTTCGCTTGCTGTTCATCGAAGCAGATGGCCAGAAATTGATGCCGAAAGAGTGCGACAAGTGCCACAACGACTACATCTAGGCTGAAGAGCATGATCACATCTCTCTTTGTCACCCAGAGAATATTGCCGAATAGGTAATGCATCAGCTCGACGTTATACCCTGGTGTGAGCGCGATAAAAATCACTCCAATGGACATCCCCGTAGACCAAATAGCCGCAATAACTGTATCCTCTCTCTGCCTGTACTCCAAACGGATCCAGCCAATTAAAAGAGCTGAGAGAATTGCTGCTACAATTGCCCCTTGGATTGGCGTGATCCAAGGGATGTTATAGGTGCGCTGCAAAAAGAGAAACAGCCCCATCCCGCCAAGGACCGAATGGGCGATGCTCCCACTAATAAAAACAATCCGTTTGATCACAACAAAAGATCCCATGACACCACTTGTGATGGATGTGGCAAAACCTGCTAAAAGAGCCATATATAGAAAGGGATTGGTGAAAAAGGCCTCAATCATGCTCTTTATCCTTCATTAGGGGAGGATGATAGAGTCCCATTGCAAAATGCTCACAGACCTGCTGAGGCGAAAAGGTAGATATTTCTCGATTGACACAGAATAAATAATTCATTTCCTTCGCAATTATTTGCAATTCATGGGTGACCAGGACAATCGTAATCTTCCCCCGTAAATTGAGTAGAAATTGGAAGATTTCCCTCAGGGCTTCCGGATCGATGCCTACTGTTGCCTCATCGAGAAGAAGGATTTCGGGATCGGATGCAAGAGCTCTGGCAAGCAGAATTCTTTGGATTTGCCCTCCCGAGAGTGTGCCGAATGCTAGCTTTGCTTTATCTTGCAATCCTACCCGTTCAAGCGCCTCTAAGGCCTTTTCCTTGAGATCCTGTGAAAAATTCCCATAGCCACGGTATTTGGCAAGACATCCCTGCAGCACCACATCAAGGACGGAAATGGGAAAGCTCTTATCGAAGCGCCGCACCTGAGGAACGTAACCCAATCGATCTGTTATCTCAGAAGGTGGCCTTCCGAGCACTTGGACTTTTCCCTCTAAAGGTGAAAGCAAACCCAACAAGAGTTTTAAAAGAGTTGTTTTTCCACCTCCATTGGGTCCAAAAATTCCAATGAATTCTCCTTTGGCGATGGAAAAAGAGATATTTTTGAGCACAAGGAAGTGCTTTTCATAGGCAAAAGAAAGATTTTCCACCGAGATGGTCATTTTGCGATATGTCCTGCTAGCTGTCGCATATTGATTAAATAGTCTCTAGCATACGGGTCGACTCGATAAATGGGCAATTGAAGTTTTTTCCCAATCAGTTGGGCCCCGCGATTATTGAATCCCTGCTGCAAAAGGACACATCGAACTTTATAAATCTTTGTTTTGGCCAGAATGTTTTCAATATCTCTGGGACGAGGGTCTTTTCCTTCGCATTCAACAGAGAGTTGAATGAGTTCATAGTCAAAGCAAAAATAGCCAAAAGCAGGATGAGAAACAAGTAGGGCATCCCTCTTAAAAGGGGCTAAAACCTTCTTCAGATCACGATCCAACTTTTGCAAATCCAAAGCCAGGTCATTGAAGTTTTTTTGATAAAATTCTTGATTTTCTGGAAAGAGGACAATGAGGGTATCGGCAATCTGTTGAGCTTGTTGCAAAAATCTTTTGGGACTCAGCCAAGTATGCAAATCAGAAGAACCGTGATCATGCCCGATGCAAGGGGAAAGTTCTATTGCATCATGAGAAGAGAGCAGATCAATGCCTTCTTGCAAATTGACAATTTTTTGCTTGGGATTTCTCTCCTGAATGGTTTTTACAATCTTTTTTTCAATCGGCTCATCGATCCGAAACCATACTGCAGCCTTTGTGGCAGCTTCAACCAATTTGGGAGAGGGCTCATAAATGTGGATATTCATTCCTGGTGGAATGAGGGTTTCGATAGAGACAGTATCTCCTGCAATTCGCTGCGTGACAAAGGCATAAGGTGCAATTGTTACTAAAACAGAAGGCTTTTTTGCTTCTTCTTTTTTACTGCAAGCAAAGAAAAGAGGAATGAATAGAAGAAAACAGAGCCTTTTAATCATAGAACCACAATACAAGGACAGGATTTTACTTGCTAGATAAGAGTGTATTCTTCTAACCTATTTGCTGTGGAGAAGTGTCCGAGTGGCCGAAGGAGCACGCTTGGAAAGCGTGTAAACGTGATAAGCGTTTCGTGGGTTCGAATCCCACCTTCTCCGAAAAAATTGGATTTTTTCGGAAGAGAGCAAGTGAAAAGTTTCACTTGCGAGTGGGAGCCGAAGGGCGAGGCCTGTCTTCGCAAGGCGAAGATGCCGTCAGCCCCGGCCCGGAGGGGAATCCCACCTTCTCCGTGAGGAAGGGTAAATGCTCCTGCGAAGCATTTGCATAGGACAGAGTTTAATTGGGTAGGAATTTTCTTGAAAAAAATCGGGAAAGAGTGAAAAAAAGAAAATTATGCGTTGTCCATTTTGTAATCATGAAGAGTCTAAAGTAACAGACTCACGCAATCCCGAGCAGACCAATGCGATCCGCCGCCGCCGTGAATGTCTGCGGTGTTTGCGTCGTTTCACTACTTTTGAAACGGTGGATCTCACGATTCAGATATTGAAACGAGATGGACATTATCAGGATTTCCAACAAGATAAACTCATTAAAGGTCTAGATGCCGCTTGCCGCCATACTCGCATCAGTCGCCAGCAAGTACGAGAAATTGCCTATAAAATCACTGCAGAATTGATGGAAAGACAGATCCGTGAGATTGAAGCGACCGAACTTGGCGAAATTTCCATGAAATATTTGCAGCAACTCGACACTGTTGCCTATATCCGCTTCGCGTGTGTCTATAAACGCTTTAAAGATGTTGACGAATTGAAAGATGCAATAGAAAATATAGCCCTTCATGATGAAAAGGAGACTGTCCATGCCTCTGAAAAAAGCTCAGATTGAAAAATTTAAACAGCAACTTCTCGATCTTCGAGCTGAAATGACCAAAATGGTGCAAGAGACCACCGACGATGTAAAAAATGAACCTGAAGTGAAAGGTTACTCTCAGCATCAGGCTGATGAGGGAACAGATGATTTTGACCGCACCATTAGCCTACAGCTCACTAATAAAGAACTCGATATTCTGAAACAAATCGATCGAGCCCTGGAGAAAATCGAAGATGGGACTTATGGCATTTGTGATATTTCGGAAGATGAAATTCCTCTCAAGCGACTAGAAGCCATCCCTTACGCTACGATGACTGTTGCAGCGCAGGAAAAATTCGAAAAAGGGCAGATCACGTAAATTCAATGCGAAAAGTCGCCATTTTTCTCCTCATCCTTTTCTTTGATTTTTCTACTAAATACTGGGTAGCGCACAATCTGCCGCTGATTCAACCCTATTTGGGATATCCTTTTGGTGGAATTGGCATCTTAGACACAACCTTGCTGAAAATCTCCATTGTCCATGCTACTAATACAGGGACGGCTTGGGGATTTTTTGCGAATTATCAAGGCCTTCTTCTTTTTTTCCGGATCTTGATCACGGCAGGGATCATTGCCTATCTCTTTTTCCTCAAGCCTCCAAAGCGTCTTCTGATGCCGCTCACTTGCATTGTTGCGGGTGCTGTGGGGAATATTGTCGATTTTTTTCTCTATGGTCACGTCATCGATATGTTTTATTTGATTTTTTACAAATACTCCTATCCGATTTTCAATGTGGCAGACAGTGCCATTTTACTCTCTGTTCTCTACATTGTCTTTACCTCAAAAAAAAACCAATTCCGTCGTCATGCCAATTGATCTTTCTACGCCAGAAAAAGAGGGAATCCTCCAAGTTTCCAAATCACGCAAGCTTCCTATTTTGCTCGATGTTAGTGAAATGAGGGGACTCTTCGAAATGCTGAGCCCTTTTTGGATTTATGATGTTTCTCGTCCTGTCGATTTAGAGGAGGCAGAAATAGCTCCAGAAGTATTTCTCGAAGGGTATGCTCGATATGTAAAAGGGATTCAAGAAGGCGCTCTTATAGACGAAAATTTGCCTTTTTTTTCTGCAATTTTTACGACCACAAAAGAGATACTCTATGCCATGCCTCTTAGTAATGGCAAAAACTTGATCAAATCGCGTCTTCCTGTCATACAATTACAACGCCACCATTTCATCTATTCAGATACATTTCATTCGGGTGTGATGGGAAAAGAAAGTATCACATGGGGAATCCAATTTTCTTATCCACAGCTTTTTCTCGACCCAAAAACAAAAGCGATTGGAAAAGTAGAAAAAAATGAAAAATTTCCCAATACTGAATTTTTCCATCGCCTCACAAAATGGGTGCGTGATCATACCCGCGCCACTCCTTTTTGCATTGGAGAAAAAAGAGTGAATCAACCCATGCGCTTGGGGAAAAAATGTTTCCCCTGGATCAATCAGCACCCGGGATTAATGGAAAAAGAAATAAAAGTCTTACAATTGTGAAAAAGGCAAAGCTTTTACTTTTTCTGTAAGGGGTAATTGCATGTCTCCTAGATGGATCACATATCCATTTCTTACAGGCTTTTTCATATCTTTTTGGAGGGAAATAATGCCATTTGCCATTTTGGCTCTTGGTGTAGAAGTTGCTTTCACTTCTATAGGGATGAGACTTCCCTGCTCTTCTATTAGAATATCGACTTCAGCTCCTGCAGAAGTACGCCAGAAGTACATTTGTGGCTCTACTCCCTGATTAGAGATTCGCTTGTAAATTTCCGAAACAACATATGTCTCTACAATAGGACCTGCCATGGGCCCTAATAAGAGATGCTCAATATCTTTTAGCCCTGTCAAATAACAAAGTGTTCCCACATCTGTAAAATACACCTTAGGTGTTTTAACAAGTCGTTTATTGGCATTCGCAAAATAGGGACGTAGAATAATGATTTGATATGTTGCCTCTAAGACCCCCAACCAAGCTTTGATGGTATTTACAGAAAGTCCAATATCGCTTGCAACATCTGATATTTGAAATAATTGTCCACTTCTTGCAGCCACTGCTCGTAAAAATAGTTGAAATTGTGTCAAATCTCCAATTTGCCTCAAACTTCGTACATCTCTTTCTAAATATGTCTGGATATAACTCCCATGCCAGAGGCCAAAATCTTTTTCAGGATGCTCTGTGAGCTCAGGATATCCCCCTCTGAGCATAAGTTCCCAAAAATCATTCACTGGCAACTTTTTTTGCTTTAAAGCAGCTTTTTCATCTTCCCATGCAAACCCATCAAAGGGGCGCTTAGCGATTTCAATGTAGGATAAAGGCAATAATCGGAGCATAGCAGCTCGACCAGCCAGTGTTTCTGCTACGTGCTGTGAAAGAAGAATATTTTGAGAGCCTGTTAAGATGAATTGTCCATATTTGCTTCTTTGTTCATCAATCTTTTCCTTAATGTAAAAAAGCAAATTTGGTGCATATTGGATTTCATCAAAAATAATAGGAGCTGAATAAAGCTCAATAAACCCACGAGGATCCGTTTCTGCCGCAGCTCTGACATCTGGGGGTTCTAGAGAGATGTATTGATAGGTTGATCCAAAAAGTTTTTTTAATATGGTCGTTTTACCTGCTTGTCTGGGACCTGTCAAAACAACTGCTGGAAATTGTTTGATTGCTTTTTTCAACACTGGCTCTATAGAGCGCTGAATATACTCATCCATGGAATTTACCTTTTACCTTGCAATTTTGCATTTCAAATGCAAAATTGCAAGGTAAAAATGAAAAAATTATTGAAAGTTAAATTGCTTTTTTTGCCAACGCCATGTATACCAAACACATATGTCGCAGATAGAAAAAATCCATCACACTCTCATTGAGAAGAAAAAGACGCTTGCTCTTGCCGAATCATGCTCTGGAGGGAATTTGGCGGCAAAATTCATTTCTATTCCCGACGCATCCAAATATTTTCTCGGTTCGATGGTGACCTATTCTAATGCCATGAAAGAAAAAATCCTTCATGTCTCAGTTGAGACAATACGCGTATCTGGAGCTGTGAGTCGTGAAGTTGCAGATGAAATGTTGATTGGTCTCATGAAACTCTCAGG
>JAAKFC010000072.1 GCA_011065225.1 Chlamydiota bacterium | reverse complement strand
GATAATCGGAGTATAATGACCCTGTGTGCAAACACGCACCCCAGCCTTGCAATCCAAAATCTCTGCTTCTGGACAAAGAGCTAACTTTTGATCAAGCAACTCTTTGGCTAGCTTAAGATTTGGAAGAGCATCAGAAAAATTTCTTTCATAGGTCGAGCCCACTTCAAATCTGCTGCTGCTTCCAAGATGCGCAATGTACCCTTTGGAAATAAAACTTTTCTCATACGGCGGCTGGCCCAGCATGCGCAAAGCTTGTCCTTTGAGAAATTTGACCTTTAGATTTTCACATTCGGCAAATTCTTTGATTCCATATCCTGCTGCAATCACAATGTGATCGAACTTTTCGAGCTCTTTGAGTGAGTCGATTTTTTGAAAAATAATTTCCCCACCCATCTGCAAAATTGCAGAGCTAAGTCCTTCGAGATAGTTTTCCGACAAAACTGTGATCCCTGAATGGATCAAAAAGAGTCGATCATCAAGCTGCTCTATATCACCAAAAGCGCTGGTATGAGAAAGAAGTCTTTCATGTTGCTCTTCATCCATACTGCATCGCAAAATACCTGCATGGGATGCTACCATCTTGGGAGTATGCTTTTCGGATATACGCAAAAGCTGTTTAGATATAGCAAGAGCCTTTTCTGCCCGGTGACTTCTGCGCGCTGAAAATCCCGGATAAGGATGCAAAAGACCACTAGCTACACCAGATGCCCCTCCTCCCACTTTGTTTGCTTCAAAAAGAGTCACCTCTGCCTTACCTGATTCGAGCAGAAAATAGGCAGAGCCAAGCCCAGCAAAACCGGCACCAATAATGGCAATCCTCATTGCTCACTTTGAAAGATTTTTTGCATGAGCACATAGCTCTCAGCAGAAAAGTTGAAGAAGAAAATAACAGCAGGAGTGAGAAAGCAGCAGAAAGGAAGCATCATGAAAAACCACTTGAGGGCGATGGATAGCCCTCCTCCCGACTCAATATAGAGAATCTGTGTCACTACAGCTGCCAGAGATAAAACTCCGACAATAAGTAAAAGGGGGAAAAGGCCAATGATAGGCATAACAAAACTTAAGAAGGGATTTGTTTTTAGACTGCGAAAAACTTCCTCGGCTAATTGGGGGCACAGCTCCGATTTGAGCGCAGCAGCAGGAGTCAGGTAAAAAAGAGTGAGCAAACTCAAAAAACCCAAAGCAAGGGACCCAAGCACTAGTAAAAATGGACCAAAACTCAAAACACTGCCGATAAATTCTCCCATGTGGGGAATGGCTCGAAGCAAATAAAAAATTCCCAAAAACATCCAGAGGATCAGATAGGCAAAAATAAGTGGAACAGCCAAGTATGGAACTCCCATGAAGAGATCTTTAGCTCCCTTGATTGTTTTGAAATACTGCAGCTCGAGTCCTTTCACCTCATGGTGATAGATGCGTGTCAAAACAATCCCGACAGCTAAAAGAAGTCCAGCACACAAAAAAACGGGCAAAAAAGCCATGCTCATCACCATCCACTGAGAGACCCCATGTGAGATAGTTCGACAAATCACCGCCAAAAGGCCACATAGAGCCAATACAGGAAAGACGAGCAGAAATTTTCTCTTAGAAAAAGTCAGCTTCATCGCACGATTAAAAATTTTCTCCAGCTGCTGCCAAGTCATAAAACTATTGTAAGCTAAAAAAACTAGAAGCTCAAGTACTGCGGTTTTTGTAAAGATACTTCGGGCGGACAATCGGCGTTCCTTTGCCCCCTCTTGTTTCGAGACGCTCATAGACGATTTGGATCGAAATCCCGACACAACGCGCTAAGCCAAAAAGAGGCGTATAGTACTGCGGATAAGCAAAGCCGCTAGCTGTGAGCATGGTGCCAGAAATGGCATCAACATTGGGATAGGGGTTCGCGATTTTAGGATTTTCTTTTAATACTTTGGGCCCTGCTTCGCGAAGAAGAAGGGCGATTTTGACGAGAGGGTGATCTTTGTAGTGCTCTTTCACAAAATCATAGAGAATAGTAGCGCGCGGATCTTCCACACGCAAGACTGCGTGACCAAAACCATAGATGAGTTCTTTTCTCTCTAAACGATCACGAATCCATTGTTCGATAGTAAGGGCGGTAGCGCTATCGCCAACCTCATCGTAGACGCTTTTGACAAATTCAAGGGCCACTTGATTGGCACTGCCATGGAGCGGGCCTGCCAAGCCACACATCGCAGAAGCGAGTGAACCATAGAGACTTTCCATTCCTGAAGCAACGGCTTTTCCAACAAATGCAGAGAGATTGCCTCCCCCATGGTCGAAGTGAAGCACGTTAAAAAATTGAAAAGCCTCTTTTAGAGTGGGCTTTTTATCAGGAACATTCACCATGTCAGTAAAAGTTTCCATGTAATTGAGACTGAAATCGGGTTTCTTAGTCTCTCCCCAACCCGCATGGTGGTTAATGATACAGGCCACAAGATGGGGCAACTTGGCAATGATATTGAGACAGTCCTCTCGATAATCGCCAGTTTTTTCGAGCATATCAAGCAAAAGCAGGGCCATGGAAAAGAGCTTCATCGGATGCCCTTTTCTGGGAAGCTGATAGATTTGAGCTACAACAGCGTCCGATACACAGCACCTTTTTTTGAGATCAGTAAAAAAGGTAGATACCTCATCTTGGGCACCCTCTTTACCATGATAGAGCAGATAGATCACTTCTTGAGGTTGTTTATCGGCAATTTCTTTTATAGACCGGCCGCAATATTGAAGACCTTTTTGCGGATCAACAGATGAGGTGACACAATATCCAACAGGATACCCACGCATTCCTGTTTCGAGATTGTCTTCTGTGATTTCGAACAACACCTTGTTCATAGCATCTCGCGAATGTTTTCCCGCTCTTCAAGCAACTCTTTTTCAGTCTCTACAATTTTTTCTTTTATGAATGAATCCCACTGCAATCCCGGAACAATTTCTATGTGTCCATCTCCTTTGGAAATACAGGGAAAAGAAAAGATCAGATTGGTTTGAATGTCGTAAGGGTTGCCATCAGAAAGAAGACTCATGGAAAACCATTCTCCTTCTGGTGTGGGTGACATCAAGGATCGGATTGAATAAACGATTGCATTTGCAGCAGATGCTGCAGAGGATTTTCCCCTTGCTGCAATGATTGCCGCTCCCCGCTTTTGCACCGTCTCAAAAAATGTGGTCTCGAGCCACTTGCGATCGCCAATCACCTCTTCTGCTGGTTTCCCCCCAATTTTCGCATGAGTAAAGTCGGGCACCTGCGTGGAAGAATGGTTGCCCCAAACGGCTAGATTACTCACCTCATGCACGGGGACCCCTGCTTTAAGTGCGAGTTGCGCTTTGGCTCTATTTTCATCAAGACGGGTCATCGCAAAAATATGGCGTGGATTGAGATTGGGAGCATGGGAGAGAGTAATGAGGGCATTGGTATTACAGGGATTTCCTACGACAAAGATGAGCGCACCCCGATCCGCTTTTTCATTGAGCGCTTTGCCTTGGTTAATAAAAATTTTAGCATTTTCGGCCAAAAGGTCCTTGCGCTCCATTCCTGGTCCACGCGGTTTTGCACCAATCAAAAGGGCAATCTGCACACCTTCAAAGATTTCAAACGGATCGGTGGCTATTTGCACATCATGAAGAAGAGGAAAAGCAGAGTCCTCAAGCTCCATGACAACTCCTTGAAGGGCATCCTTAGCTTCAGGGACTTCGAGGATACGAAGGGAGATAGGCTGATCGGGCCCTAGCATTTCTCCACTTGCAATCCGAAAAAGTACGCTATAGGCAATCTGGCCTGCACCGCCTGTAACCGCTACAATTTTAGGAGGTTTTTCCATAGAAACCTTTTTTGGAGACACTGAACAACTACATTACTTCATCTTCAGCGCCTTTCTTGGCCAAATTCCCTTTTCGCAAATCTCTGACTGTCAACAGTCAGCTTATTGCTCCAAAGAAAATTTTGCCGAAGAAATGCATCTGAATTTGAAAATTGGCAGTTATTCAGCGCCTCCTTTTGACAACTTAAATTTTGATTGTACGTATGAAAGATAGATTGTCAAACGCAAATTGATATTTACAATTTTATCTAGTATAATAACAAGGGTGACTTGGCTTGTTATTTTGCTCTATGCTACCTGGTCTAGTGTCTTTGCTTTTGGCAAAGTGATGCTGGCTTACTCAACACCGCTTTTCCTGACCGGAACTCGCATGCTGCTGGCAGGTGCGCTTATGGCAGGATATCTCGCCGTACGAAAACGTTCTTCTTTTCGACTCAACAAAACACAATGGCTTTCCATTGGAATTCTTGCTCTCTTTAGCATTTTCCTTACCAATATCTTAGAGTTTTGGGGGCTCCAGTACCTATCAGCAGCCAAAGCCTGCTTCATCTATAGTCTCTCCCCTTTTTTCGCCGCTCTTTTTTCCTATATGCATTTCAAAGAAAGAATGACGCGGAGCAAATGGATCGGAATGCTCATCGGTTTTTTCGGAATGATCCCTGTTTTCATGACGCAAACGGGATCGGAAGAACTCCTCAGTGCCTTTAGCTTTTTTACCTGGCCTACTCTTGCCATTATGGGAGCAGCGCTCTTCTCCGTTTATGGCTGGGTCATCCTTCGCCTCGTCGTCAAAGATCAAAAAGTTTCACCTGTGATGGCCAATGGAAGTAGCATGTTGATCGGAGGTGCCATGGCCCTCTTTAGTTCATTTTTCATTGATAGCTGGAATCCCGTTCCGATTGTAGCTGGTAGCGTGACTCCCTTTATCACCGGTACCCTCTTCATGACCGTGCTCTACAATATCTTTTGCTATAACCTATATGGAATGATGCTGAAGCGCTTTACTGCAACATTTCTCTCGTTTATGGGTCTTCTCAGCCCGATCTTTGCATCAATCACTGGCTGGCTCTTTTTAGGCGAGATCCCATCCTGGCAGATCTTTCTTTCTACGGGAATTGTCTCCACGGGTCTTTGGATTGTTTATCGAGCCGAACTCAAACAGGGCTACATGAAAAAATCTACTCCAGTTATCGACTAATCTGAATTAAAAAAGGCAGCTCATCAAAGAAATCTTCCCAATAGCAGAGCTCCTCTTGGTAGGCTAACTTTGGGAGATAGACGAAACAACAAAACCCTTCACGCCCCCTTCCTAAGAAGAGTTGAAAATAATAGCTATCGCAATTTTCCCATCTTTGCATGAGTATAGGAGTTGTGCCATCCATTCCCCCATTCACAAAGCCCCTTTCTTTATGATGGAAAAAAGCAAAATCAGCTTGAGTAAACCAATCTGCGTATTCTTCTAGCCTCAAGGGATAATCAAAAAGATCATGAATAAAAATAAAATCAGCTTCGGGAAAGATCCGACTTTTATACCTCAAACAAGGACTTCCCTTATCCGTTTTCGCACCCATGTAGGTAAAATCTGCAAGAGGAATCATAAGCCCCTCTTGCAGATTTCCGATGATCTCACTATTCCCCAAAGAGGAGCGGGGGAAATAGCAAAAGACCTGAGTACATACACAACAGAGAACTATAAGAAGATTTCTCATTTATCTTCCTCAATGAAACGAACCCCACTCAGCACTTTTGTTGTGAAGGCATCGAGCTCTTCGCTCTTAGAAGGATAAATTCCCGTTGCAACTACGAAAGAATAGGTCTCAATCATGAATGCATGAACATCAATCTGAAATGATTCGTCCCAATCTCCATCCGTCACATGAAAGCGAAATCTCTGACCACAATACTCTTCATCCGCAAGTGAGGACAGTATTTCGATTTTGACAGGGGAATCCTCATCATTTTCTTGGTTTATAAGAAATGCAGATTCCAACTGCTCGACAATAAAGGGATAAAGCCCTTCTGAACCTTCCCCTATCACATCTTTTAGAGGGAATCTTCCCGTTACAATAATGCAAAATTTTTCATCGAAATCTTCAGACTGAAAAACATTCATCTCAATTCCATTTTCAGAGTTGGAAAGATTCCAAGTCCTGTTCATATCAGATGGAATCTCCATCACAAAGCCGGTATCTTCATCTCGAAAAAGTGTCGCCTCCGATGCAAAAAGAGTCACTGTAAAACATGCAATAAGGGTTAGAAATAGCGCTTTCATTATTCATTTCTCCTGTCAATGGGATTAAAAAACAGATGCATTTTGAAGAGATTTATCTTTTGAGGCAATGAATATTTAGGTTCATCCACAATGTCGGGAGAAAAATCTCTTGCATAAAAGAATGCCTACATGCGATAATTATTGGGGAAAAAAACCTGAGAGGTCTTATGATATTACCCGTAAGTCAACAGCCAATTTCTAAAGGAATAGAACAGGAAAGAATACCTGTGAAAAATTCTTTTTTTTTAATTACTGCTGAAAAAGTTTCATATATAACTCTCGTAACTCTATCTCTTTTTACGGCCATTACTGCTGTTTTTCTAGGAACATGTGCCCTCCTAGGGAATTTATCTTCTTGGTATTTGTTTTGCTCACTTGGCCTTGTTATAATTTCTAGAAAAATATGGGCCAAAGCAAACGAGATTGTTGATTTGAATGACCCAGATCAATTGAAAAAATTAAAGAAGCATTTTTCTGGTAAAAGTATGACAGAGATGCTCAAAAAATATCCCCTACAAACTATCATTGACTACAATATTGTTTCATTTGATCTTTTACGCGAACGGTGTTTTATTAACCTAAGTTGGTGTGTTAATCCTCTGCACCGAGATCCTCTTTCCATTTTGCGTCAAAATGCTGATGCCTTGTTTGCATATAAAATTATTACTAAAGACATTCAGCGCGCTCTTAAAAATGGCAATATCGAAGAACTAAATAAATTACTTCCAAATGACATCCCCGCGTGGAAAAAAATGATTTCAAAATTATAGCTTGAGCGATTTTTTTGAATCGGAAATCAAGGATCCAGTGGCAATCACAGCTTGAAAGAAATAGACTCAAGCAAAGGCTGCATCAGAGCATCAGTATCAGAGTTATTTTCTTCTGTGGTTAGGCTAATTGTAAATCCAAATTGATCTTTCACGAAAAGATAATCACAGAAACAAAGAGGCTTTCGATACATCTCTGCAATTGCAAGAATGCGAAGCTGGCATTTGGAAATCTCCAACTGCCCAATGCGAAAATGTTTAAATTCAAGTCCCTCACAAATCATTTGCTCTTTCTCGTCAGTTCCTTTCGTGAGAGATCGATGGAAATGTTCAAAGTGGGATTTGTTCTGGTCGTACTTTTCTACTTCAATGATGAGGGAATTTCTATTTTCATCTTTGAATTCATACCACCAAGAATCATTAGACTGGCCTTTTTCAGAAAAGGAAAAGATTTCAGGGATATCCAGACTCAATCCACTATTGGAATCGATAAAGGGCGAGCTAAAACAAACGGAAAGAGGAAAAAGAAAGAGAAGTAACCATTTTTTCATAAAGTCCCCCAAGGAGAATGCGGTTACCAAGACTTGAACTTGGGACTTCAACATTATCAGTGTTGCGCTCTAACCAACTGAGCTATAACCGCAAAAATAACTAACACCTATAGCAAGCGTAAATACGCTTGCTATAGGTTAGTCATGGAGGCTAGGAGAGTCGAACTCCTGACCTTCTGAATGCAAATCAGACGCTCTACCAACTAAGCTAAGCCCCCATAGGCCATAC
>JAAKFC010000071.1 GCA_011065225.1 Chlamydiota bacterium | reverse complement strand
CAATTCCGTATGCAACGGTATTTCCTATTCCATTATGGTCATAGGCAAATGTTTGATTTGTCAAGGCTTGTGCTGACTCTGTCGTAGATATGAGATTATTGATATTTGCAAAGCCTTTATCATATCTCAAAATGTCTGCGCCAGCTGCTCCAAAACCTCCTACAAATTCGGCATTGTTAATTAGGCTATTTGTTATGCCATGGGCAAAGCTATTGCCAAATTCTCTTAGAGAAGGAGCGAAATCACGCCAAGAATAGTCTTTTTGACGGATCGACTCTTTAAGGAAATCATCCATAAAAAGTCCGTAAGGATCTTTGTTGGTGAGGGGATTGTTTTGGCAGTAGGCATAGAGATTGACAGTGTCTGTATAACCCTCGGGATCGTGGCGTTTGGAGCTAAAACCCCATGAGAATTTACTTTGGCCTTCACCAAAAGCTGTGAAGACCTGCTCGAATGCTAGGTCTTTTGAAGGGGTGAGCAATTGGATGAAATTGCCTTGAAGGTCATGAATGGGAAGATGGGGCTCATCATTGATATAGTGGATGATGGCAGAGGCAATTTCGGCGTTAGGTGTTGGGCCAAGGATGTGGTACTCGTCGAGGGTTCCAAGTTCGTGGTTTCCATCCCAAATGTAAAGAGTGTTATTTTTAGATAGTCGGCGAGGCTCACTGCCATGACCTATCTGGAGTGGAATGTGATTTGTTAAAGAATAGAGGAATTTTTATTGAAATTCCTCAGATCCCTCTCAAGGCTTTTTGAAGGAGTGCATTGGAAAAACGAGATCTCTCGCTAAGTTCCTTATAAATCGATAATGGCACTTCTTGGCCATTTTTTCTAAGACGAGGCTTTTTAACTTTTACCCGCTCTCCTCCTACGTAGACAGAACCTCTTTGAGCTCCCCACTTTTCCCATTGTGGTCGTGGTGCATATTTTGGTCCTGACAATAGCTCCCTCTCTGATGAGAGAAGAAACTCCACCAAAGACACCTTCAAAGAGGCAAAGAAATCGTCAAAACCGATCTTTGCTTCAGTGATTAGGGCTGCTATCTTCTCTTCCGGGCAGGAAAATGAAAGAAATTGCGTTTGTATATTCTTGTTTGTGTCATCATTCATGCTGTGGCTCCTTTGTTAAAGTTTTTTTTCTACCGTCTATTTTGACGGCAGGAGCCACGCTTTTTCAAGCTCTAGTTTCAACTAACTTCGGGACACTCTCGCCTGGGCCAATAGCAAAAAATCTACAGTAAATCAACCTGGGTAGTTTTGTCGCTTACCTCAAAAGCAGCCTTTATGTATTTTTTTAAAAAGAAGAAAAAATGATGGGCTGTTGCTTCATTTGGATTCGGTTATTTAATCTGAAAATTTTTCTTCATTTAATTTATATTTTTTTACCCATTCTGATTTCGCAGACTTAACGACAAAATAAATTCCATGTCTTGCTGTTCCAGAAAGCGTCTGAAAAATCTCTTTATTAAATAAATTTTGGTTTACCCAAATTGAGCCAAGAGATTCACCACAGGAATTTAAAATTAATTCATTCTCTTTTAAATCTCTTGATTTTAACGTTAGTGCATTTATTACACGAGGATCAAAAAATTCACCCAGCTCTGTCGCAGCTTCATCTCTTTCTGTAAGTGAAGCTTTAGCATCAAAAAGTAATTCTATAAGAAAATCTATTTGGTCTTTCATTTATAATATACAGCATCAAGAGGTATATGCCCTCCAATACTACGGTTTCCTATTTCTCCTGTAAATGGATTTATATATTTACCTGCTTTTAAACGAACACTAGCTCTAGGAGCATTACTTCCAACCTGTAATCCTTGTCTAAAACTAGGTTCTGGTTTAATTTTTAAATACCATTCAAATTTATTCGTCGACGCATTAAATTTTCCCCATGTCTCGGGTCCCCCCATTGAATTAGGAAGCTTTTCCCACGCCTTACTTTTTGCCCAACCTCGCAGAATTCTTATGTTATTTTGTCCTACTTCGGATAGATTTCTAGCTACGCTGTGAAATTTATTTAATTCTACTGAAGGAGTTAGAAAACCTCTAGCTTTATTAGATTGAAAAATCTTCCTAGATACATTCGTCGTCTTCAGGAAAGAACGTGCTTCTGGGATTGCTCGACTTGCTTTTCCGATAAGTGGAAGATGCTTTAGAAGAGAACTCCCTTTTGTCATATAAGCAATTGCTGCTTCTGTTCCAAACATACCAATTCCGTATGCAACAGTATTTCCTATTCCATTACGGTCATAGGCAAATGTTTGATTGGTCAAGGCTTGTACTGATTCTGTTGTAGATATGAGATTATTTATATTTGCAAAGCCTTTATCACATCTCAAAATGTCTGCGCCAGCTGCTCCAAAACCTCCTACAAATTCGGCGTTGTTAACTAGGCTATTTGTTATGCCATGGGTAAAGCTAGTGCCAAATTCTCTTAGAGAAGGAGCGAAATCATGCCAAAAATAGTCTTTTTGACGGATCGACTCTTCAAGGAAATCATCCATAAAAAGTCCGTAAGGATCTTTGTTGGTGAGGGGATTGTTTTGGCAGTAGGCATAAAGATTGGCAGAGTCTGTGTAGCCTTCTGGGTCTGAGGTAATGAACCGGCCAAGAGTGGGATCGTAGAAACGACGGCCGAAATAGATGAGGCCGGTTTCGGGATCGTGGCGTTTGGAACTGAAACCCCATGAGAATTTACTTTGGCCTTCACCAAAAGCTGTGAAGACCTGCTCGAATGCTAGGTCTTTTGAAGGGGTGAGCAATTGGATGAAATTGCCTTGAAGGTCATGAATTGGGAAGTGGGGTTGATCATTGATGTAGTGGATGATAGCGGAGGCGATTTCGGCATTGGGTGTTGGACCAAGGATGCGATATTCGTCAAGAGTGCCAAGTTCGTGGTTGCCATCCCAAATGTAGTGGGTATTGTTTTTGGATAATCGGCTGAGAGCATTGCTACACGCAGATATTGCCGAGAGCTCATACAGTCATCAAAGAACATGACGATGACTTTCTAGAGAAACAAGCGATAGTCTGTCTTGAAAAACTCAGCGAGTCGATGAGCCATCTCTTTACCGATAGGTCTTTTGCCGTTTTCCATCTCGCTAATGTGATGCTGGCTCACGCCAATAGCCTCTGCAAGCTCTTTCTGAGACACGTCGTTCTTAAAGCGAGAGGCACGAAGCATCTGACCTCCTTCCGGTTAGTGCTTTTTTGGAGGATTATTCCTAGCTAACTGAATCTCTTTGGGTCTTATTCCCTGCAGCTCGCCGCGTAAAAAATAGCCAAAATCTACCGCAGATATCTCGCAGCTTGCTGCGAGGAGATTCATTATTTTTTTACAACTGAAAACTTGTACAAGCTCTTTCGATTTGTGTAATGGTTGGATTATCAGTAGGAATAGTATTTTTCAAGTGCAGAAAAATTGCGACGGCAGTAGGATTGGGCTTACCTCCTGGGCAGCCTAAAGATATATAATTAGTTTGTCTTGTAATGACCACGCTTCGAACACTTTTTCTATTTGAATCTTCATGGGTCATCGTCCCGAAAGTTATTGCTACTAGAGATTGAATCTCGTTAGCTAATTGCTGTGCTTCACTTGATTTATCCCTGATTTGAAAAGAAAATCCACCGCCCGAACTCACTGCCTTAAAAGATACTTGTGAACTTGTACTCATATTTTACCTCCGAAAATATTTTTTTCATTCGTGAAAATAAGATGTTCTCTGATAGGGTTTCGCTCGCTATCTTTGATGAGCATCTTCATGGCGGATGATTCTAGTTAGAATAGAGAAAAAATTCAATAATTATAATGGACCCCAAAAAAAAAATTGAGGATGTCCCATTCTCTCTAGTACCCGTACGTTGTTGAATCACAATTATTGTGGTAGATGGTGTTGCCTATTTTCTGCGATGTCTGGCCGTTGCTGTGATAGGTAATGTTTCCAATGCGTTGTGACGTTACCGTTCCTTGAGGCGTTTGGTGGTAAACTATATTTCCAATGCGCTGGCTTGTTGAAGACTGACCGTTGTGATTGTGATAGGTTATATTGCCGATTTGTTGGGATGTTTGCCCATAGCTGTAGTACCTTGTATTTCCTATGTCTTGGCTTGATGTGCCGTCGCTATAGTATGTGACACTCGCTGAACAGGTGCCAAAGGCTAGTAAAAATGCCGCTAAGGCAAACGATGTGATTGTGTGCTTCATTGTGTTCTCCTAAGCTTTTTTGCCGTCTTTGTATCCATCCACGTAGTCGGGGTCTCGGGGATGTTTAGGTCCTCGCTTGCCTGCAGCGTCATCGAAACCTGCGTCATACATGTAAGCGTCTGCAAGTCCCTGTTCGTACCCTTCACCGAATTGTCCAGATGAAAAAGAAGATTTAGATTCCCCGCTCCAAGCGGCTTCATATCCGCTGTCGTGCTGGTTCCCTTGGTTGTTGCTGTCACAGCTAGCTAGACTTAATCCAATCACGCCTAGTAGACACCAAATACCACCACGGATTTTGTTTTTTGTACTCATTGAATTCTCTCTGGTTTAATGGTGTTAAAGTATACCCTGAATGGCATGTTTACAACCAGGAAAATAAAACCTATACTATTTGTCCTTAGTGCTTTGAATGGTCTGTGTTTCGGTTGTGGTATTTTAGAAAGAAAGCTTTGTCTTGCTATTAATATGCTCTGTAGGGTATAATTCAGTTAAGAAGAGAGAGGTTAATGAGTAGCGGTACACGTCCGATTGTTTACCTGGGTTCATCGAGGAAAGACCTGCAGAAGCTACCCTCAGACGTAAAGGATACCTTTGCGCAGGGGTTGCATGCGGCCTCTCTTGGAGAGAATCCTGTAGGCTCGAAGGTCCTAAAGGGCTTTGGTGGAAGAAGTGTCGTAGAGCTTCTTGATGACCATAAGAGCGATACCTATCGTGCTGTTTACACGGTCAAGTTCAAGGAGGCTGTCTATGTGCTACACGTCTTCAAAAAGAAGAGCACGAAAGGAATAGCCACACCGAAGAAGGATAAGGATTTGATCGAGAAGCGGCTAAAAGACGCTATCTCTCACCATAAGCATTATTTCAAGTAGAAGGAGCTAACACCATGGCAAAGAAGCAAGAAAATACAGAGGCTTTCGTTGGGTCTGGTAACGTGTTTGAAGACCTTGGATACTCCAATCCAGAGGAGTCTCAAGCCAAGGCTGATCTGTCTCGACAAATTCATCAGGTTATCCAAAACAGAAAGCTTACCCAAAAGGAAGCTGCCGAAGTTATGGGTATCGATCAGCCCAAGGTGTCAGATATCATCCGAGGAAAACTGTCTAAGTACACCTTAGATAGGCTTATCCGTTTTCTCAGACTTTTGGGAAGGGATATCGAGATTCGTGTAAAGAAGCACTCTAAGCGCTCTGAGCCAACCAGCCTTCAGGTTATTGGGGTTGAACCCACTCGATCCAGTGGAAAACGAGTGTCAGCTTAGAATGGCTTTTGCCACCCCCTATACTCGACTTTGTACAACTTTTCCCGTCGCTTTACTGGATCTTCTTTAAGAAGGTTTTTCCATTCATGAAAAAGAGATCAGTTGCCATATGAATTTTTAGTTGTTCATCGATGCAATCACAGAGTTGGACAAAGGTCAGATTTCTCTTTTCACCATCCCCATTTCCCCTATGGAGAGGATGAGGAGAAGTTTTTCGAGTGTGGGTGCGCTCAAATCCTAGAACAGCTCCTCCAGAGCCGACTCCGCTATCAAGGGCTAGAAACAAGTTTTAGTTAGGTGAGTCTTGCTCGTCAAAGAGATCGGTTTGATTGGGATCCAACACGACAGAAACAGACTCAGATAATAGCTTCTCTACAAGAGCAAGCACTTTCTCTAGGCTTTTTTTGTTTTTGAGTTTTCTGATATTTGGAAGAATTAACCTGAGAAGATCTACATCACTTACTCGACGAGAAGTTTTTCTTTTGTCGCTTGTCTTTAAAGGAAATGCCTCCAAAGTTCCTGCTCGATCGGTAACATTTGCCGTAGTAATATGGATTGTATGTGGCAGTCCTTGAGTGTCAACAGCAATATGACGCTTAATTCCTGACACCTTTTTTCCCGCATCATAACCAACACAAAACTAGCCGGTTAAAATTTCTCTGGCGGGAATTGCTGCTATATTGCTATACTTATCCGACAACTTAAATATAAAGTTTAAAGAGCAATAATGTCAGTAGTCACTTCCAGTAAGGCTTCCAGCGCAGTTCTCCCATTGGAGCAATTTCCCCCCTTAAATTTTCAAACTGCTATTAGCCAAGGACATATTGAACAAGCAAAGCAAGTACTTCAAAGTACCAATTGGGACTGTGAAGATCTTGTCCATTATCTAGTCTTTTGTCTTAAACGTCATAAGGCATCTTTTCTTCCTTTGTACGACACGATCTTCAACCATAGCAATTTCGGGGACCCTGGAGAAGAGCACGGCGAAGCTAAGGAGCTGCTTAGTAAAGCCCTTGTATATGCTTCATATTATCAACTTGCTGATGTTGTGGATTGGATTTTAGGTTATTCCCATGTAGATGCTCCTTTTACACCAATGAATCCTGAAAATAATGAAGAAGACGGGATTGGTCCTGTTGCTGATTATGGTATCAGAAATCGATTTGGATACGAGGAGGCTTTATATGTGGCCGTTAGACAAGGGATTTTAGGAAATGTACCCGATTCCCAGAGCATTGTGAAACAGATTCTTGACATCTATGAAGGATTTGCTGAGGATGAGCCAGAAAGACAAAGTTCTTATCTCCCAAGAGAAATGTTAGAAGAGCTCCTGCTATTTGTTCAAAACAATCCACTTGCTACTCTTATCAGCAGCTATCTTAAAACACTATAGTGGACCCCAAAAACTGGACAGCTGGTATTGAGTTTTCTTTCACAGTTTTTCCATAGTCTACGGCATTTTTCTAACCAGGCAAAGGAACGCTCAACAATCCACCTTTTTTCCCGCATCATAACCCTTATGCTCTGCTGTGTCAGTATTCTTCACATTTTGTTGCATCGACTATGAGAAAGCTAGTGTTTTCTTTCCGACCACTGCTTTGTCGAACTTCGCCAACCAATTTTTTTTAAAACTTCCTCAAGAATGCTCTCCAGCTTATCATCTATTTTCTCACTCCATTAGGGTGAAATAATAGTGACAGGTTCGCCATTTCGGAAAGTCTTTTGGTAACATGCGCCATTGGCAACCGCTTTTCAGG
The DNA here is from genome assembly GCA_011065225.1 of Chlamydiota bacterium. Lineage (GTDB taxonomy): Bacteria > Chlamydiota > Chlamydiia > Chlamydiales > Rhabdochlamydiaceae > Sacchariniichlamydia. Next base: position 418 of record JAAKFC010000071.1, on the reverse strand, counting down.
ACATACAAAATACCGCAAAAAATATCATATAAATCAATGATCCTAGAACGGGGGGGGGTTCGCATAGACTCAAGTTGAGGTTTAATTTTATCGAATTGTTCGCGACTAATATCGCTCGGATAAGAATAAGACATATTTACCTTCAGTTATTTGTTGAAAGTAAACTTTATACACTATCAAAAAGATTTTGAACAGGTTCTTAGGCTAAATCTCTTCGCTTTTTTCTAAAAGAGTCAAATCTTCCAAAGGCACTATTGCGGCTGTTACATCACGTGTTTTGATGATGAAGCGTTCCCCATCATAAGCTGCTTTTTCAAGGAGTTTAGCTAGATCATTTTGATTTTTGCTATTGAGATTTACTTTTTTAGGTTTAGGATTTACTAGGTATTTCATAGACACTTTCCCTATTTCTTTACGG
>JAAKFC010000070.1 GCA_011065225.1 Chlamydiota bacterium | reverse complement strand
AAGAATTATGAAATCGATTCTCATAATCCTCATTTGCATCATCATTCAGTGGGGCTTGATGAAATTTTGTATAACCCTGAATGTCATTTTTATTATGAAGGCATTAAATTTGTAGCAGTTGATTTAGTAAAAAAAATGAAAATGGATAGGGGCTCTGAAAAGGATTTTAGAGATATAAAGCTCATTGATTCATTAGATCCGTGACAGCTTCCTTATGGGGATACTGAATAACTCTGCTGTTTCATCTTCAGCGTCTTTCGGGCAAAAACCCTCTTTTCGCAAACCGCTGACTGTAAATGGTCAGCTTATTACTCCAAAGAGCATTTTTTCTCCGAAATCCATCTGAGAATCTGAAATTTCGGAGTTATTCAGTATCTCCTTATCTTTCCATGTTGCATCAAAAATGGAGTTTAGCTATATCCTTAACCATATTTTTTGGAAATAGGTTATACAGATCATGATTCAAAAATCGGTTTTTCACCGCTTCGACTCATCCTCAAATTTTTCACCTGTTCCTCGCTCCGTGTCTATGAACACCGCAGCTCGTCGGAGTTGAAAAATTTGAGGGTCTCATTGTGAAATTTCCGATTTTTGAATCATGATCTGTATATGTTCCAAAAATTGATGGTATTTATTTTCTAACGCCTTTTATTTGATGACGCTAATTGGCATCAAACTCGGAAAGCTGTTGCCTTTCTTCATCAACATTGCAGGTTAGAAAAAAAATATTCAGTAAATGATGAGTGTCTTTTCTTTTTGAAGCCATGAATCTAAGAAATTTAATGAGGTCTAAATGTCAGATTTTTTTAAGACACTATTTTTGAAAGCCTTTTTTACTATTGTTCTAGCATGTAAGAGTAATTTGTTATTTGCTGAATGGGACCCTTTTCATAGCATGTCAGAAAAACCAATTGATATATCAAAAGCTCTTAATGATGAAAAATTTAAAAACTTTAAGAAGAGGGTAATTGCGCGAGCAAAAGAAGGGTGGTGTTCAGAAGCACAAGCAAATTTAATGATAGAGTTTATTCTTCTTACAAAACCAAATGTGTGTGTTGAAGTTGGAACCTTTAAGGGCTCTTATTTTCTGCCGATTGCTGCAACTTTAAGTTATCTTAAATATGGCTGTGCCTATGCTATTGATGCTTGGTCGAATGATAAAGCAATTCAGGGGATTAGTTCCAAAGATGTAAATTATGAATGGTGGTCAACTGTTAATATGCAATCAGCAAAAAATGAGCTGACCTCTATGATTCATGAATGGGAATTAAGTCCTTATTGCAAAGTTATACATGCAACTCCTCGAGAAGCTTTATCTCAAATCAGTTCCATTGATTTTCTTCATCTTCTAGGGGGGCTTTCGGAAGAAGAATCTCTTCTTAATGCTCAACTCTATCTACCTAAGGTAAAATCTGGGGGGTATATTCTTTTATCAAATGTATTTCTCCTTATTGATGAAAAATTGACGAGAATGAAAACTTTATGGGTATTACTTGATGAGTGTGATATAGTCTGTGAAATTGAAAACAGTAATGCCATTCTATTTAAAAAACACTAAATGATAAGGGAGAAAATTGTGAGATATTTTTTTGCGGCATGTTTCATATTTTTAAATTCGGGCTCCGCCTTTGCTGTGGAGTTAAATTTTTTATATAAGAAGAATTGCATTCCCCCACAATCGCAAAAAGAAATTGAATTGGTCAGTCATGCAAAAACGAGCTATGTAAAGGCTCTCAAGTTGGAATCAAAACTTACTGGTGTGAAATTTGCAAAAGATGGTTATAAACGAGATCCAAAGAATCCTGATTATCGTTCTTTAAAAAATTTAGACTATAAGCCTTACTATCATTTGTTGAATAATTTATGCGAACTTAAAGGAGTCACTCATTTGCATGTGGGGCTTTTAGCAGGGGATTCCTTTGTTGCAGCCCTTTATAAGAATCAGTCAAATTTAAAAAAGCAAATCGGACTGGATTGGTTTCAAGAATGTCCGGAAAACATCTTCCTATCCAATTGTAAAAAGCATCTAAATTTAAATAAATGCCTAATATTAAATTGTGAATGTTTCAAGGTGGACAAATCGATTTTTGATTTGCCAATCGATATTTTTTTATATGATGCTGACCATAGTCTAATTGCTCATGAAAAGGCATTTACTTATTACAATGATATTTTTGCTGATATTTTTATAGCAGTAGTTGATGACTGGGAATGTCCATGGATACGGAAACCAACTTTTAAAGCTTTTGATAAATTGGGGTATCAGATTCTGTATGAAGCACATATTCCTGGGCCCAGTCCCTATCGAAGTGGGCAATATATTGCAGTAATAAAGAAATGATCAATTAATTGAATGTCATTTAAATCTTTTTCAGATCCTCGGTTTGATTTCATTTGTTTAATCAATTCAGGCTTTAGAAATTTTATGCCATTGTAATAAAAATGATTTTCGGGATTAAATAACATTTCATCTAATCCTAGAACATGTTGATGCAAATATCTGCTATGAGAATCAATTTTATGCTTTTTAAATGAAGGAGGTAGAGGATCTCGATGCAGAATATCTATGTCTACACAATCTCTGAGTCCATAAGCACTCAAAACGGCACTTGTATCAACACAAATGTGTTCAGGATTTAAATGATTGTCAATGATAAATTGTTGTAGTTTAGTCAACAATTGATCGAAATTCTCACATCTTTTTAATGTTCTGGTGTTAATAAATTCAATAGAATTAGCATTGAAAAGAGTTGCTGCGATCAATTTTGTTTGCTCATGAGTGTCATTTATGTGAATGACTTCATTTCCTTTTTGACACAGTTCTCTTAGTTCTTCTTTTGCTTTTATTGCTACTGCCTTGCTATCACATTCATAAAGATATATTCTTACTGGATATTTAGATCGAAGATTTTCGGGAAATGCAAGGAGAGTTTTGCCCCTGCAATGTTTAAAATCATCTAAATAAGATCCTGTCCACCATTCGCCTGTATAAACAAGGCGAATGAATTCTAAAGCACCACTTTTAGTTAGCCAAATGTCTTTTTGATGAATGATCGATCCATATTTTTCTAAAATCTTCTCTGCCTTTTTCTGATATTTATAACCAACAGGATATAAACAAGCGACAAAAGTGTTTTTTTTCAACTTGGCATATTCAAATGCCATATGGTCCAAATATTTTTCTTCGAGATGATAAGTATCTCTGAATTCCTTCGCCGACCAGTTCTGGCAAGGTTTCTTCGTTATAGCTTTAACTTTTACTGGGGTGTCTATGGCCAAACATGTTCCGATACGATGAGCGCCATTCCAAGCAACATTTTCATCATTAACCGAAATGGCATATTCTTCATCGTACCCTTTTGTTTGGATACTATGTATCAAGGTCTCAAAAGAATTGCGAAAATCATCAAAACCGATTTTTAAGGTTTTTGTATTATTGCATTTGACCAACTTCTCAAGATGGCTTCTATATAAATCGATGTGCCAATTTGTGTCATATTTGTTGATGGAGTACTTTGCGAAAATATACTTAGGTAAAATGTCAAAACGATCAAAACTTAATAATTCAGTAGGATGGATCCAAAATTCTTCACCTATTTTGTGGGGAAAATGAATTTTTTTTGGATGAGATACAATATTCTCTTCTTTGCTTCCAATTATATATTCATTCGTAATAATATCGAAATTAGTTCCATATATATTTAATCCGGGAATTTTAAATAAAATTTGATCATAAGGGAGATTATCCCATTTCTCTTGAAAATAGTTCAGAATTTTTTGCATTCCAGATTGAGAAATCACATAAGAAGCCGTGCCGTAACGACAGAAGATTCTTGATAGGTCATCGTTCATCTTCATTTTGTTTTGAGGTATTTCAGCAAGCTTAGGAATAATGAAATCTCCTGTCTTAGCATCATGATAATCGATGTCTGTGTAAATAATATCCCACGGCACCTGTAATTCCGTAATTTTCTTTGAAATTCGCTCTAGGCACAGAGGATTTTCTACCAATTTTGCATGGTCTTCTATAATTAGAGCTCTAGGCAATTTATTCTCTAAGCAATATTTATAAATAGACAAGTGACTTAATGTCTGAGTAAGTAAATAAGGAGAAATTATTGTCGAACAAAATTGACTCATAATTTCCATTGGAAGAATATTAAATTTATTATACTCCACCAGTGGAATTCCATGATTTTCAAAGTCTTTTTTTAGTTCACTTAAATCTTTATGTTCTTGAAGCCTGATGACAAAAGCCGCATTTATATCATGTATTGTTGGAGTTATGTGGGAACACTGAATATTCAAATGATCATTAATAGAACTCGCTTGCAAAAGCGAATGCATAACGAATATGCAAAAAATACAAATCAACCTCATAAAATTCTCTCTTTTGTTCCTTACATAACTTTTGAGCATTGTTGCTTATGCCATGGAAATATTGTAACACAACACTTCTTCAAATTGGAAATATTTCTGCTCGATTTTCCAATAGCGCGAGTTCATGATCAGATGCAGGTGTGTTGCATAATTCTCTAGAAATTGAAATTCCTAAACCTTGATTTGAAGCCGCCATAGTTTTTTTGTGAAAGCGCCCAAAATCGATTTGATTCTTTATTTTTTCACAGCTTCATTCGTACAGATCACCCCTCACACGGACCGATTTCTCATTGGCTTAAGCAGAGCAGTTGGTTGCCTTCGGCTTAAAAATAGGAGAAATGAGTGTCAAATTTTACAGTAAAACCCGTAACTGCTACCTGATCTTTGATTTACCGCGACAGATTTAGGTGAGATTTTGAAGCTTTTTTTGAAGCAGATATTTTCAGATATCTGCGAAGAAAAAGATTCGAAAGATTGCCTGAAGCTGTTGATGGAAAATCAAAGATCAGGTGTAATTCAAAAAAATTGGGAATTTCACAAGGAGGTCCTCAGATTTTCCATCTGCGACGAGCTGCAGTTGTAAGGGCTATTGCTCCTCGTTTAAAGACACGGAGCGAGGAACAGATGAAAAATCTGAGGGCTAGCCGACGCAGTCAAAAACCAATTTTTCAAATACAAAATCATAAATCAAACCGTTTAGAAAGTCTGCGGTGAAGAGTCTTTTTGGATTAAAATAGGCAAAAGCAACTAGTACAAAATGCCGAATATTTTAGATTTGCCGATACCTTGATAAATAAAGATTATATAATCTTTTGTTGTGGTTCTCGCAAAGCTTATCTAGTGGTATCAGCTGATCTTCGGAAATTACTTTAGAATGAAACAATACATCATCTCCTGAGGAGAGGGATCCATGCTCTGTAAGTTCATTGTATATGCTCAATGCATTTTTTTTATGCTCGGAGTAGTTAAGCATAAAAGAAGGAAGATTTGTCTTCTCTTCTTCTAAAAATTCAAGTAACTTACTCAAAATTTTTTTTGGAGATAGGATTAAATCTTCATAGTAAATCAAATGCTTTTTGTCCTCTGGCCAATTGTCATAGGTTTCCAAGACTGAAAAATACCCGCGGATGTAACTTTTAGCATCAGTTAGGTTATATAAAGAGTGACGCAATAGGCACTCTTTGTAATTTCTTACAAGCGTCACAAGCTTATAATCTTTAGAAATGAATGTCCCTAAATTGTGACATTTAATCAATGGGGGCTTAGACAAGTTTGTCCCTAGAGGAAAAAAATTTCCCAAAGGTCCATTAATGTGCTCGTTCTTTATATTTTCTGGTGTAAGATAGGGCGACTCACCAGTCGGCCGTTTAGTCAAGTACTCAACGCAATAACGAGTCCATGTATTCCCAGACCTGGGAAATGAAAGTAAAAATGTCTTTTCTTTTTCAATGTAGCCAAAAAGAGTCATCGAATAAGCCAAAAATAAAAAAGTAAAAGAGCGTATTGTCATGGTGACCTTCAAAAACACCCCCAAGGATACCTCTTAATTAGAAAATATCAAGCGGAAGTGCGATGCTTCTGAGTAATTAGCTGAAGAAAATTCTAAGTACGTAAATTTGCCGGAGTTGTAGATATCTTTCCCTAGGCATTGCTTGATCATAGCTGCCAAACTTTTCTAGAAATAATTTCCCATCCTTTGTATCCTGGGTGACCTAGGTTGATTTAAGATTATCGCAGGCAGTTTTTAGTACTGATTTTGGAAGACTGAAAACCCTTGTGTTGCCAATTCGATTTTGGCTCTGACCAACTCGAACCCGTAACTGCTACCTGATCTTTGATTTACCGCAACAGATTTAGGTGAGATTTTGAAGCTTTTTTAAGGGGCATCTTTGAAGCTTCTCGCCTCGTCCAACTCTTCTGAGTTGGACGAGGTGCTCATCTCCAAATCTACTCCCTTAAAAAGATCTTCTTTTGCGGAGATCAGGTAGCAGTCACGGGTAAAATTATTGCTGAAATCTCTTATCATGTGCTACTGTGTTTTTTCCAATAAAAAAGCTAAAGGAGGAACTCAATGAGCGCTACATCTATGAATTCATGTGGATTTTGTACTTCTAGTAACTTAGAAAATGTGAAGTTCGATGATAATTCTTGGTACTTTGCTGTGCCAAATCATCCAATTCGACGTAATGGGAGGCATATTCAGGTTGTCAGCAATAGTCATGTTGAACGTTTTGATCTTCTCAACGGAAAAGATGGAGCTAACCTAGTTTCATTTGCGAATGTTGTTGGGCAATTTTTCAATGATCGATTTAAGAGTGATCAATATTTTATGTGTATTCGCAATGGTGAGAGTGCTGGTCAAAAAGTGAAACACCTGCATGTGGATTTTATTTCTGTTAAACCTGAAGAAGTCACAAATGAAAACATTGAGAGGCTCCATAATGAGCTTGCTACAGTTCGTGATGCAAAATCCCTTTCTTCTGATGAGAGTAATGAGATTATAAAACAATTTCAACGAATCTTTGAAAATGTAAAGAATATTAATTCTCAAGTTGAGGATAATATTATTTCAGGGAAAACTCAATTGGTACAGAGTAAATATTGGACGCTTGTTCTCAAAACAACTCCATCGCGTGAAGGTCATATTGTTGCTGTCTCCAACAAAAAACGTAAGACTTTAGGGGATATTCCAACCGAGCAGGGTGAAGAGCTTATTGTGATTTCAAAATTTATACAAGCGCTTTTTGAAAGTCTTTATGGTACTGGTGAGAATTTGATGTATCTTCGCAATGGTGAAGCCGCTGGGCAACGCCTTCCCTGTGTTCATGTCCATTTCGTTCCAGGACTCGGGAAAAAAGATGGTGAAGATATTGTAGAACTTCATGAGGGGCTGACGAAATCTAGAGTTGGTCCATCTCTTTCTGGAGATGAAATATCTACTTCCATGGAAAAATTTAGAGCGAAAGTTGAAATCTTAATTGAAAAAGACGAATTTAAAAACAAAAAAATTAGCATCAATGCTAAATAAATCAGACAAGTATTCTTATGCAAATTTTGATAGGGGAAAATAAAATAAAAAAAATAATTTTCTTTCTTACTTTATTTCTTTTCTTTTCTTCAGAAAGGATTTATGGAGTTGATTACCATATTTCCCTTAATTCACGTCAGCTTTGTGATTTAGAAATGCTCCTTAATGGTGGATTTGCCCCCTTAGAGGGATTTTTAAATGAGAATGAGTATCTTTCAGTTGTTGAAAATATGCAACTT
>JAAKFC010000007.1 GCA_011065225.1 Chlamydiota bacterium | reverse complement strand
CGACCCTCTCATTAAAAGTGAGATGCTCTACCAACTGAGCTAAAGCCTCAATGTGACCCCAAGGGGATTCGAACCCCTGTTACCAGAATGAAAATCTGGTGTCCTAGACCAGGCTAGACGATGGGGCCCAAAGTTTAGCAAGCAGGACTAGCTAAAGATGTACACTATATCAAAGTATGACATTCTCAGCAATAATGAACCTAATTACACTGTCATGATTTCTTTTTCTTTGACGGCAAAAAGCTCATCGATCTGTTTGCAAAAGTCATCTGTCAGCTCTTGGACGCTTTTCTCGGCCTTTTTCACCTCGTCTTCGGTGATGTCGCTGTCTGCTTTTTGTTTGCGAACGAGATCGTTGCTCTTGCGGCGGACCTCACGAATGGCTACTTTTGCATCTTCGGCTTTTTTCTTACCTTGCTTGACAATCTCTTTGCGCATGCTCTCATCCATGGGTGGAATGTTGATCCGGATGAGATTGCCTTCTAAGATGGGCTGAAGACCTAGGTTGGCTTTTTCAATGCTCTTGCCAATGGGCCCTGCTGTTTGTGGATCGAATGGGGTGATGAGTATTTGTCTCGCTTCGGGCGTTGAAACATTCGCAAGTTCGCGAATACGCATCTGTGTCCCATACACTTCGATGGGGACCGAGTCGAGCATACCAGGATTGGCACGGCCACTGCGCAATTGAGCGAGTTCTTTCTTAAAATGCTCGAGAGCCTCTTGCATTTTTGTTTTGGTTTCATCTGCAATACTCATAGCATTATTCTCCTGTAACAAGGGATCCTCCTTTGCCTTCCATGACTGCTTCGACTAGAGATCCTTGCTTAAATAAATTGAAAACGTAAACAGGGATTTTATTCTCCCGTAAAAGCGCAAGGGCTGTCCCATCCATCACTTTAAGATCTTTGGCTAGTGCTTCTGAAAAGCTTAGGGTGTCAAATTTTTTTGCATTGCTATTTGTCATTGGATCAACATCATAGACACCATCGACCTTTGTCCCTTTTAGCAAGATCTCAGCGCGCACTTCGCTTGCACGCAGCGCTGCGGCTGTGTCGGTGGTGAAATAGGGATTGCCTGTGCCTCCCACAAAAATGACAATGCGCCCTTTCTGAAGGGCGTGCATGGCGTGGATCCACTTATAACTCTCGGCAATCAGAGAGCAATTGATGGCGCTCATCACCTGACTCTCGATGCCTACACCAGCAAGAGATTGCTGCAGGATTAAGCCATTGATCATTGTGCCAAGCATGCCGATGTGATCGGCAGGCGTCTGCTCAAAGCCAAATTCTTTCGCTTGCCTTCCGCGGAAGATATTGCCTCCCCCAACAACAATCCCCACTTCTAAGCCCAAATCGCAAATTTCTTTCACTGATTTCGCAATATGGGCACAGGCCTCGTGTTGCATCCCAAACTCTTGATTGCCCATGAGGGCTTCTCCTGAAATTTTTAGTACTACACGTTTGAATTTTGGAGTGGGCATACTATTCACCTATTTGCCAGCGCAAGAAATTTTTAATCGAAAATGTCTTGCCTGCTTTTTTGGATTCTTTCTCGAGCAGCTGTGAAATGGTCATTGAATTTTCTTTGATATATTTTTGATTCAGTAAACAGAACTGATTATAAAATGCTTTGACTTTTCCTTCGATGATTTTCTCAATAATATTTTCAGGCTTGTTCTTGGCTTGGCTGCGAGCAATGTCTTTTTCTCGCTCCTTGATCTCACTGGGAACATCATCAGGTGTAAGATAATCAGGTGCTTCAGCAGCCACATGCATGGCGATGTCGCGTGCGAGAATCTCATTGCCTCTTCCGCCTGCCATCTCGACAGCGGTGATGATTTTCCCTCCCATATGAGAGTAAACGCCAATGGAAATATCACTCTTCTTGGGGAAAATTTTCAGTCGCTTGATTTGGATATTTTCTCCTAAGCTCTGAACGATGAGTGCCCGATATTGGTCAATTGTGATGCTCGGATCATGCTTGCATTTTTGCGATAAGAAGGTATCAAGTGAGTCTGGCTGCAATTCAGCTGCCTCGTTGGAAAGATCTTTAAGGAATTGCTTGAACTTTTCGTTTTGTGCAGCAAAGTCGGTTTCAGAGTTGACCTCGACAAAAGCAACCGCTTTATCACTTTCTCCGATACCGATGAGTCCTTCATTTGCTTCGCGTCCTTCCTTTTTCACAGCAGAAGCCATTCCCGCCTTGCGCAGGTTCTCAATCGCTTTATCGAGATCGCCTTTGGCTTCTTCCAGGGCAACTTTGCATTTTCCCATTCCAACTCCAGTTCTTTTACGGAGCTGCTTGATCAATTGGGGAGTCACATTACTCATTTTTTTCCTCACCTTCTTCTTTTTCTTTTTCTTCTACCTCTTCAACTGTCTCAATGCCAGTTTCGCCTTCTTTTTCCTCTTTGATAGTGGCAATTTGCATCTCGTTTTTCTGATCGATGATCTCTTGCATCAACGCAGAAAGGATGAGCTTAATACTTTTGAGGGCATCATCATTACATGCAATTACATGATCAATGGGATCAGGGTCGCAGTTGGTATCGACAAGGCCTAAGATGGGAATTCCCAGCTTATTTGCCTCTTTTACTGCAATGTGCTCACGAGAAGGATCGACAAGAATCACAAGTCCTGGAACTTTGCGCATGGCACGAATCCCCGACAGGTTGCGATCCAATTTTGTTCGACCTTTGTTCAAAAGAGAGATTTCTTTCTTGGTGAGCCCTTCTCCACCAGATGCGAGACGCTTTTCAATCCGTTCGAGTGTTTTAACCGATTTGCGAATCGTCGTCAAGTTCGTGAGCATGCCACCCAACCAACGTTCAGAAACGTAAAATTCCCCTGCATCTTCAGCACATTCACGAATGACGTTTTTCGCTTGCTTTTTTGTTCCGACAAAGAGGATGGATTTGCGATTTTTCACTGTCTCGCGCACCATTTCAATTCCACTTCGAATTTGCTGCATGGTCTTTGCGAGATCGATGATATAGATTCCGCCTCTCTCCTCAAAAATGTAACGTTTCATTTTTGGGTTCCAGCGGTGCTTTTGATGCCCAAAGTGGGCACCACATTCAAGAAGATCTTTAATAGTAACAGTTTTTTTAGCCAAGCCTTGTTCCTTTTTGTTATAACACGGCATCCCCACTTTCGGTGGAAGATTTCGGTCTTGGTTCTAGATTTTAGTACCTCTAGCATCCATACTAGAGGATAGCGCCTGGTCAGAATCGAACTGACACTAGTAGCTTGGAAGGCTACTGTTCTACCATTGAACTACAGGCGCGCAAATTAGGAGCACATTAGAGACCTTCTCTGAATTAAATTTTGCACTCCTGGAAATCTTTGGGGCCTTTTTCATTTTTCTTGCTCAGCCATGTTATTTAACATTGTCTTCACTCAAAAAATAAAAAAGGCCCCAAATCTTCCTTCAGGCCTGCTAAAATTTAATTCAAAGAAGATCTCTTAGGTTACTATTTTTAATCGATTCTTTCTTTTTTTCCAAGGAAAATGCTACAAATTGTGATGTGAATACTGCAAAAATTCCTTTACGAATCAGCCGCCTTCTCAATTTTTTCTTAGCCTGTTTTCTGATAATCTTGCTGCGTGTCTGGTATTTGAGTGTGGTCCAACATGATCACTGGCTCGAAGAGTCGCAGAAACCAAGGACTCGCACCATCATAGAAAAGCCACAGCGGGGCACGATTCGAGATCGTTTCAACACTGTTTTGGCCTGCAATGCACCGCAATACAATGCCGCGATTTATTATGCTGATATCCGCCAAATCCCCAGCATCAAATGGGAAAAAGATGAAAAAGGGAAAAAAATACGCGTCTTGGCCCGCCGAGAGCATATCGAAAAATTCGCGCGATTTCTGGCAAATGCACTAGAAATGGATCCCCTGGACATCGAAGATTTGATCCACGGCAAAGCATGTCTTTTCCCACACACTCCCTTTGTCCTCAAAGAAGATATTTCTGAAGGCCTCTACTACCAGCTCAAAGGCGCCGAAAAAGACTGGCTCGGCTTGCAAATGCAACAAAGTGGGAAAAGAGTCTATCCAAGAGGCAAACTCGCCTGCGATGTGATTGGCTATATGGGTGCAATCAGTCCCAGAGAATACCTCCAAATTGGGCAAGAGATGCAAGCGCTGCGTGCTTACCTTCATGAGCATGAAGCGGGTCAAGCTGTTTTCCTTCCCAAAGGTTTTTCTAGTCCCGAAGAGGTTCAAAAACGACTCTTTGAGCTTGAAGAAATGGCGTATACAATCAATGACCACCTTGGCAAAAGCGGGGTTGAAGCTTCCTTTGATGAGCACCTGCGTGGATCGATCGGCAAATCATTCTATGAAGTCGATGTGCAAGGGAATACACTCAGAAAACTTTCGGGGGGAAAGCCCTCTATAGCCGGCGAGCGGCTTGTCCTTACCTTATCCGCAGAACTCCAAGCTGAGGCCGAAAAACTTTTAGCTGAATACGAACACCTCCAAGATCTTCGCGATGCGTCGAGTCCCAAAGAAAGGCGCACGCCTTGGCAGCGGGGTGGCGCTATTGTTGCCATTGAGCCCAATACCGGAGAGATTTTAGCATTTGCTTCTTATCCGCGTTTCGACCCGAATGATTTAATCCCCATGCAAACTCCTGAAAAACGAAAAGAAAAGCGAGACTCGATCTTGCAGTGGCTCGAAAACCCAAGTTACATCGGTGAGATTTGGGATGGGAAACGCCCCATGGAGCGCGAGCTTTTTATCGAAGGAAAATACCAAACCGATTCCTTCTATCTCACCTGGGAGAAATACCTCGATCTCATCTTGCCCGAAAATTCCTCTGTTCGAAAATGCCTCGATCAGATTGAGACGATTGCGGAAGTAGTTCATTTGGATGAAGATATCCTTGATCAAATTCCCTATGAGAGAGACCAATACCTTCTTCTTGATCTCCTTGCCCTCGCTGTTCCAAAAGAATGTTTCACCGAAACACTCCTTTCCCATGTTGGAGAGCAGACCATTTCTGAATTTCGCTTCCTTTGCCAACTGGCAAGCTGTCACCTCTCTTTGCTCAAAGAAGAAGCACGAAGAAATTTTCATATAGGTGCATTTCGGACATGGCGCGAAGGACATTTCAAAGATTTTCTCAAAGAAAAACGTAAAAGAGAAAAAACAAAACGGACCTATGCTCGTCCCTATACCGAGTATTTAGAGCGCGAAGAACAGATAATGTTTGCCAAATACTGGGAAGAAAATAAAGCGGAAATTCTCCATGAAGCAATCATGAAAACCTCTGAGCTTTTCCCAATCAAAGAGCTTTTGACTCCTCTTACGAAAAAAGACCGCCTCGCCTACATCTGTGCTTTGAAAACCTATGATGATCTCGATCGCCCTCTCCATGGCAAGTACCCCATGCTACGCAGTGAAAATGGATTGCATTTCGAAAAACATCTCGCTACAGCCTTTTATCCTTATAACGGATTTAGCTTATGCCGTTCGCATGCCTTTCGCGGGGCAAGCCCCATGGGATCGATCTTCAAAGTCATGCCAGCCTTTGCTGGCATCAAACAACAATATGATAAAGGCGAAAGCGACCTCAATCCCCTCACCCTCATCGATGATATGCAGTGGACAGCTCGCCCGGGCAGCAATTCTCAAGTGCTTGGGTATTTCAAAAATGGCGACCCCATCAAACGCTTCTATAAAGGCGGCCGGTTGCCAAGAGCCTATCCCAAAATCGGAGAGCTGGATGTCACAAACGCCATTGAACGGACGAGTAACATCTATTTTTCCATCCTCGCTGGCGATATCCTAGAAAGTCCCAGCACACTACTAAACACTGCCATGACCTTTGGCCTTGGAGCCAAAACGGGCATTGATTTGCCTGGCGAATATCCGGGCCATCTTCCCGATGATATTCTCCACAATAAAACCGGTCTCTACTCATTTGCTATCGGTCAGCATTCCCTCGTTACGACCCCTTTGCAAGCCGCAATCCTATTTTCAGCCATTGCCAATGGTGGCAAAATCCTAAAGCCCCAAATCGTCAAGTCTGCAATCAATGCCCCTCACATCAAAGAGACACTCGATTTCCCAATGCCCGTTCGAGAAAAAATCATCAACGGAATGCACAAAGTGACAAATGGAGAAAAAGGATCCGCTCGCCAAGCCCTCATGCGCGCACCTTTTCATGACAAACAAGCGCTGAAAGATTTTCGCAAACTCGCTCCTCAAATCTGTGGCAAGACCGGGACGGCTGAAATTATGTATAAACAAACCATCGATGCCGAAACCCCCGCCGAATTAGAGAAGCACGTTTGGTTTGCGTCAATTGGTTTTGAAGATGAAAGCCTAGAAACCCCTGAACTCGTCGTCATTGTGTATTCTCGTTTTGGCTCAGCAGGAAGACAAGGGGCTCCCATTGCAGCCCACATGATCGAAAAGTGGCGCGAAATCCGCGCTACCCATTAAACTCAAGTTATGAGTGTAGATTTATACGAAGTTGCTAATGACTACATGGCAAAATCTTGGCAATCCTGGAAAACGGGAGAAGAAGCCAAATCTTGGGGCTATACGATTCCTGCTCGTTTTGCCTATCTTTGTGAAACCATTATCAATGCTGTGAACCTTCCCTTTGCCATTATCGCGATCACTTTCGGCTCGCTCCATGCGCTCTGTACTTGGAATCGTAAATCAGAAATTTTCCTAGATACTTATAGTGCGATTTCCAAAACGGCAAATCATCTCTTCCTCTCTGCCTTTGGGGCTCTCGTCTCCCCTGCCATCACCTATAAATACCGCAATGCAAACATCACGCCCTTTATCATCGCTGCTCGGATCATCATCATTTCCGGCGGGATCCTCTATGCCTTCTGGCGCAAGTAAAACATTCTTATGTTGAAATTTTGCCAAAATTTCGACATGTCATGAATATATATCGATTTTTTCGCGTTTTTTGAACATATGGATCCTGAAACCCCTAATAATGAATTGCCTAATATTCCATTAAAAAAAATTTAGATACTCCACTGCGAAAATTCTCATTTGCATAATTATGCAGATTTTGGTATAAAAAGAGGCGCTATGAAAAGAAAAATTTCTCTATTTTCCCTTGTCGTTTTGATTATCGCATCTATCGATAATATAAGAAACTTACCTGCTGCTGCTCTTTTCGGCAGTTCTTTAATCTTTTTTTTCATACTTTCTGCGATTGCATTTTTGATTCCAACTTCACTTGTAGCAGCTGAACTTTCCGCAACTTTTCCAGAAAAGGGAGGCATATACCACTGGGTCCATCGAGCCTTTGGGAAAAAATGGGCTATGACTGCCATTTGGCTACAATGGATCAATACCATGGTTTGGTATCCTACAATACTCTCCTTTGTAGCAGGAACTCTGGCTTATTTAGTGAATCCAGAATTGGCCCAGAATAAATTGTATCTTATCTCATGCATTCTCATCGTATTTTGGGGACTTACTCTTATTAATCTTAGAGGTATTCACGTTTCCGCACTTTTAACCAACATCTTTGCACTTTCTGGTACTATTTTCCCGCTTATTCTTTTAATCATACTTGGAGCTATTTGGATTTTCTCTGGCCAATCTCTTCAAATCGAATTGAATACAACGAATTTGATCCCACCTTTGAATGTATCTACAAGCTGGATTTCATTAATTGCAATTATGGCTTCTTTCTTGGGAATGGAGCTCTCAGGGGTCCATGTCAACGATATTCATCGGCCGCAAAGAAATTTTCCTAGAGCTATCTTTTTTTCATGCTCTTTTATCTTTTTTACAATGCTTCTAGGTTCTCTTTTTATTGCTTTCGTTTTGCCAAAAGAAGAAATCAATTTTGTTGCGGGAATCATGCAAGTTTTTACCAGTTTTTTTGATGTCTTTGGCCTCAAAGGTCTCATTCCCGTATTGACACTCCTCATTGTTATTGGATCTATTGGAAATATGATTAATTGGTTGATTGCCCCCGCGAAAGGCTTACTTCATGCTGCAGAATTTCATTTTCTTCCGCCTTTCTTTTCTCATAAAAATCAAGCAGGTGTTGCTTCAAGAATTCTTCTCACACAAGCTATTTTAGTTAGCCTTTTTTGTCTCGTTTTTTTACTTGTCCCCAGTGTAAATGCTTTCTATTGGTTTTTAACGGCTCTCAGCACAGAACTCTATATGATTATGTACATTCTCATGTTCAGCGCCTGCATCCGTCTGCATTATAATTACAGCGATCGCCCAAAAACTTTTAAAATACCAGGAAATCATTGGGGGATGTGGATCACAGCTCTTTTCGGATTGATTGGTTGTTGCACTACGATCATTGTGAGCTTTTTTCCTCCAGGAAATATTGATATTGGAAGTCCTGCCCGCTATTTGTCTATGATTTGCATAGGCAATATTGTCACAATCGGCCCTCTTTTCCTCTTTTTCCTTTATGAGAGAAAAAAGCGGGTCACTTAAATTCCAATTCTTGAATCGGAATGTGTATACTATCTCCCAGATCCATATAGATAGAAGTCAAGAACTTTTGGTTTTAGATTTTTTAACTCAATTGGAATTTCAGTGCTCCGATTGTTGCCTAGGTAAATCTTCCGTAGTTGTGAGAGATTTGCAAGCTCTTTTGGAATCGATTTGAGCTGATTGCTGTATAGGGAAAGCTTCTGTAGCTGTGAGAGATTCCCAAGTTCTTTTGGAATCGATGTGAGGTTATTATAAGCTAGGTAAAGCTCCTGTAGCTGTGAGAGATTCCCAATTTCAGGAGGTAAAAAATACAAACAATTTTTTTCTAAGTTCAAAATATTAATTTCTGCTAGCTGGTTTTTATTTTCAGGGTCATTTAACCAATTTCGTGCTTCTTCTGCTGAAGAGAATTCGGCTCTGTGCAGTTGGTTAGCTATTTTATTAGCGACAACTAAAGTATCGCGATCTAATTGTTCATTATATAATTTGAACATGATTGGAATTGTTGTGTCAAAATCCACTTTCTTAATGGGTTGGTCGCTAGTATCAGACTTCGTAGCTGCATCGATAATGATTTTATAAAGATTTTGAATTTTCTTATCTCGTTCAAGGTCATCTTTAAAATCATTAAATCTTTTGCAGGTCTGGGATAGACTTATAAAACTTGAAAGACTCAAGTATTTGATTATTTCTAATAAAAAAATCTCATTAGGAATCCACTCAAAATAATTTGTTTGTGAGGATGCCTGCTGCGAATTTTCTGTTTTTGGCGGCTCTTGAGAGCTTTTGTTTGTTAATGGTAAAATAGAACTCATTTTATGTTTCCTTTTAAATGTTTAAAAAAATGATTATAAAAAAAATAGATTAGATATGGGGGGATTAACCCCTACGAAAATTCCGTCGAGCTTGGGGAAAAAAAGCAATGAGCCCAAAAACCAAGAAGGATTTTTGATTCTCAGATAAAAAGTGAGGTTTTCTCATAAATATGCACTTCATATGAATATATATTCTACAAGAGACCTGTTTATTTTCCAAGAAAAAAATTAAATCTTTAAGAATGAATGGGTTAGAAAAACCCTGCCGGAATAAAAATTCACTTTTTTCATTTTATTTGAGTATATTGTGAGTTTTTTTCCTCAGAAAATATCGAGATTGGAAATCCTGCCCGCTATTTGTTTATGATTTGTATAGGCAAACTTGTTACAATCAGCTCCCTTTTCCTTTTTTTCCTTTCTGAAAGAAAAAAGCGGGCCCCTTAAGCTCTATCTCCTTTTCTTCCAAGGCGATCTCTAAAAGCCCCCCAGGAGTGGACATAAGTACATCCCCACTGGAATGATAAAATACAGCGCAGGCAGTAGAACCAGTACCACAGGATCGCGTCAATCCCTGAACCCCTCTTTCATAAGTCTTCACAAAAAGGCATCCCTCTTCCAAGGGATACCAGGCATTGATGCCATGTGGAAAGACATTTTTATGCTTATTTAGTTCTCTTCTGAGAAAAAAAAGAGCCTCATCACTCATCTTTTTTTCTAGGGTAAGATGCGGCTCTAATACCTCTACATGTTGCAACCCGTATAACTCTGGAATGGCGACGAATTTTTGATTCAATTCAAAACTCGATTTGGGCAGTTTGATTGAGTAGATCCCTTGCCCATGATTCTTCAAGAGAAGAGCACCCCATTTGGTAACAAGATAGTATTCTTTAAAGAAAGGATATTGCTCAAAAATATACGCTGCACAAGCTCTTGCTCCATTCCCACAAAATTCCCCAAGCTCTCCATCGAGACCAAGGACCAGCATCTCAGCAAAGAAAACGTCTCCAACGCCTCTTGCATTGATTAAAATCAATGCATCTTTTCTTTCTTCTTCATACAGATATTCATATGCTATATCTAAGAATTCTTCGCTCACACTGTTTTTGTCTAAACAGTCAAAAAGAATAAATGTATTTTCACATGCTTCAGCAAGATAGTACTGCATCATTTCTTCTCTATGCTTAAGATTTGGACATGCAACTCATAAGCCATTGGCTTCAAATTAAATAAGGATTTAGAAATTAAATTGGTATACATAAAAACCTCCGTTTTTTTTTAGTTTTTTTTTAAAAAAAATATGAAAAATGGATTAGATATGGGGAATTAACCCCTACGAAGATTCCGTCGATCTTGGGAGAATAAAGAAACGGGCCCAAAAGCCCAGAAAGACTCCTGACCCTTAGAAGCAGCTAAAAAGACAAGATTGTTTATAATTATGCACTCCATATGAATAATATATTAACATGAAGCATATATATTTTTCAAGAAATTACCTAGATACTTAAAAGCAAGGGGTTTAGAAAAACCTAGAACTGAATAAAAATTCATTCCTGCAGGAGATTCTTAATTTCTTTGAGTAATTTTTGGATATTTTTGGTGGATTTGGGGGTGATAAATACGGTATCGTCACCTGCGATAGTTCCCAAGATTTCTGTTGTAACCTGATGGTAGTCCAGAATACGAGCAACCATCGATGCCGACCCAGGGCTTGTAAAAAGGACAACTAGGGTCTCATTAGAGACAATATCCAGAATCAGATCTCGAAGAGGAGTATTCATTGAGGGCGGAGCAGGTTCACGCGGCAAGGAATATACATTCTGGCCTAAGGTATTGACGATTTTAATTGCCCCAACTTTTCGAAGCAATCTAGACGCTTTAGATTGATTGATTTCATAACCTTGCTTTTCCAGTTCTATGCAGATATTTTCTTGCGTGGTCGCCTTTCTTCTTTGAAGAAGAGAACGTAAAGCTTCGATTAAGTCCAGTGAGTTTTTTGCCATAATTTTAATGAAATTTATTTCATCTTGGATTTTTTTCGTTTTCTTTGCAATTTTGGGAGCATCCGCACCTTTTTTCTTTTAGGAGACACTGAACAACTGCTTTGCCAGAAATTCGAGCCGAAAACGCTAAAAAAGTTAATTTGGAGACCGAAATTAACTTGCCAAGTTAATACAGGTCGAAAATTAAGTTTTTTAGATGCTTTCGGCCGAAGAGCTGGTGAATGAGTTATTCAGTGTCTCCTTTACGAATCTCTTCCCAAAGATTCACATTATTTTGCAAATTGATCCAAAATTCTGGAGTAGTTCCTAAGGCATCTGCAAAATCCAATGCAATAGGCCCTGTAATAGCTCGCTTACCTCTTATGATGGCATTTAACTTGGGTTGTGTCCAACTCTTCCCTAAATGATTAACAAAATCTGTTTGAGAAATCTCTAAAGGCATTAAAAATTCCTCAAAAAGAATTTCTCCAGGAATTGTTGGTTTTCTATTTTTTGGTAACATTTTCTACCCTCCAAGAAAAAATAATCTCTTGAAAGGGAATTTTTATCAAACGATTTCCTTGACTTGAGAGAAATAAGCAATCGTCTTTTCGAGGCCTTCTTCAAGGGGGATTTGAGGCTTCCAGTTCAGCTTTTGCGTAGCTTGCGTGATGATGGGGCAGCGCATCTTGGGATCATCGATAGGAAGAAGAGCATATTCGATCTCTGCCTGAGATTTGGTTTTTCTAAGGATAATTTCAGCAAGTTCATGGATTGTGAATTCTTCCGGGTTACCAAAATTGATAGGACCAGTTTCATTACTACCCATAAAGAGGATAAGACCGTCAATGAGATCGTCAACATAGCAAAATGAGCGGGTTTGCTGTCCTTGGCCATAAACGGTGATGGGCTCTTCTCTAAGAGATTGGATAATGAAATTTGAGACGACTCGCCCATCGTCTTCTTGCATGCGGGGACCATAGGTATTGAAAATGCGTGCAACTTTGATATCGATTCCATACATCCGCCTGTAATCGAAAAAAAGCGTCTCTGCGCATCGTTTTCCCTCGTCATAGCATCCTCTGGGACCAATTGAATTGACATGGCCTCGATAGGTCTCAGGCTGAGGATGAACGGTGGGATCGCCATAAACCTCACTTGTTGATGCTTGCAAGATTGAAGCATTATTTTTACGAGCGAGCTCGAGCATGTTGAGCGATCCAACTACACAAGTGCGGGTAGTGAAAATGGGATCTTTTTGATATTGATTGGGAGAAGCGGGGCAAGCCAAATTGTAAATCCGCTTTACATTGAGTTCGATAGGCTCGCAAATATCATGCTCAATCAGAGTGAAATTCTCTAAAGGTTCGAGATGGGCAATATTGTCTCGACTTCCTGTGTAAAAATTATCGAGACATATTACGTCATAGCCTAATTGGACGAGTTTTTCACAAAGGTGAGAACCAAGAAAACCAGCACCGCCAGTTACAAGAATTTTTACTCTATCAGCACACATAAGCCCTTTTTTCCCTCATATGGTACCAGATCTTCGGCTTTTTCATCTTTGAGCTGCAAAATAAATCGATCGCTCGAAGCAAGGGCCTGCAGGGCTTCTGGAGAATTTGCCGGTTTTGGGCAGCTGAGGGTTGTAAAATCTTTGTTTTGGAGATATTCTTTTATTTCTTTAGCCCACTCATTGCCAATGAGCGCGAGAATCTCTCCAGGCTCCAAATCAAGCGCGATCCTTTGGAAAATTTCTGCCTTACTACTCGCAACTTGAAATTTCCGATCGCGTAAATACTCCACGGAGAGGGGGAATCCTCTGGTAAATGCCTGAGCAAGTGACCCGATTGCAAAGAAAAATGCACCTAAAAGTCCTCCCATGGATGCATATAGAAAAAGATGTGGCGATTGGACATCGAGAGGGGCATCTGCTGCATCGAGGGGTTTGGATTCGATATGAAAGAGATGGCGATTGAGCACTTTTGACTCAGATAGCTGCGTGAGTCCTTCGAGGATTTGCATGGTGAGTTCTTTTTTGAGCTTGAGTTGACTCTCAAGGCGCCACTTTTCGGGAAGCTCAGCCATTTTTGCTCCAATCTCTGCTAGTTTTTGCTCCACATTGGCTCTTTCCTTTTGCAAAAGTTCGAGTGCCCTTTGTTTTAAACAGGTCATCTTTCTCTCTACCTGGACAGACTGTGCTTCCAGAAGCTCCGCTTTTTTATTCATGTGCTCTTGCAAAAAGGTTTTTTGTATTGAAAGTGTTGAAAAAAGTCTCTGGCGTTCTTTTTCGCTCCGATTATCTCGATCAGCAAGCTGCAAGGAAACTTCTGCCCCCTTTTGAATGATCGTTTGGCTTACCGAATCGTTAAGAATTTGAGAAAGAGCGCTCAATTCAAATTCAGATTGCACAATTCGCTCCTGATAATCCTGCAGTTGACCAATCTGAAAATTTAAACGATCGAATTCTTCACTATATCCTGCATGCAGTTTTTGTGTTGTTTCCAGATCAATCCCCGCAAATTCTTCTGTCGAAATGTTGCTTGGTGTGATTTGGATCGCTTGCCAATCAAGTAGATCCCGCTTTTCCAACCCCTCTTTCCAGGGATGATCGGCTGCTACTTCTAATAGAGCTGGTTGATTCCATTTTTTGATCTCGAGATCAACTTGGTGTCTTTGCGCTGTGTACTTTTCCTTTGGCTCACTGAGCATTTCAATTTCCTGGGTCAGGCCTAAAAAGCCCTCAGCACCAAGAGCATTTTGTAAATATGCCACATGCTGGCTCAGTGTCTCTTCAAAATCAAGGCCCAACTGGTCTCGCCGCTGCCCGAGATAGCGGATCTGTTCAATGGCTAATTCTTCATGGGCTATATGTAAATGTTCTTGGTACTTTTGCATGACTGCATCGAGAATTCCCATTGCTGTTTCTCGCTCAGTTGCCTTTGCTCGAAGCAATAAGAGATTCCCATCCAGGCGACTTGTCTTGATTTTGAGCCCTTTTTGCACTTTTGGTAAAACAGCCCTTTTGGGAAGAAGGCGAAATGCAGAGCATTTTTTTCTCAGTGGCATTTGCTCTAATGTCCAAGAACCATATTCCAAAGTCACTGGCTCATGAAGTTTTCCCTCTACGATTGTTTTTTTCTTCTGGTCCAGAACTTCAAATGTTTCAGCAGAAAGAGGACGAACAAAAAAAGACTGGGTTGCCTCGTCGCTATAGGAAACATTGCGAAAGAGAAAAGGAGTTTTTTTGCGAGAAATTCCAAACTCCCGAGATGTGAGTGAAATACTATGTCCTCTCACGATTTCTTCTATTTGCAATCCCATTTCTTCGACTACTTTTCCAAGCAAAGTTTTGGATTGCATCACAGAAATAGCAGAGGCATCCTCATGCGTATTCCACATTGATTTGAGAAGAGATTCCACAGAATTCGTATCTGTCATTTGGCTCTTCACTTGCTTAAATGTGGCTTCTGCAAGGAAATGGGGTTTGGAAAAAATCAAAGTCAATAAAAAGACAAGCGCAAAACTAATTCCACTTGCGAAAAAGATCTTTTTTTTTCTCTTAAGGAAAAATCGGACAAACTCTGAGAGATAAAAAGTTCTTTCACTCATGGAAGTGTAATTCCAATATTTTTCGAACCGCGTGTAATCAAATCTATGCCAACCAGGGTGGGGAGAATTTGATTGACGAAGCGATCCCATTCAGCAATGGGAGTAGCAGCCACATAGACGATATCTCCTGGAATGAGAAGGAGTGATTCGGTGGGAAGACGAATTACATGCTGCCAATTGAGAGTATAAATTCTCGGGTGGACAATATTGCCTCGAATGATTTGAATATAGCGCTTGTCCCCAGTGATGGGAATACCTCCCGCTTCTGCTAGAGCCTGACGCAAACTCATAAAGCCGTTGGGAAGATCGATCACACGCTGTTTGTTCACTTCCCCGAGAACCATGAGCGGCGAAGCTGCTGGATCGGCAATATAGATCTTGTCGCCTCCGTGCATCACAATGTTTTGGCACATGTCTCCCTCTTTGACGAGCTTATAAAGATCAACGGGAAGCATACAGCCCTCTCGCACCACATAACTCTTAAAGAGATTGGCATTTGCGGGCATTTTAGCAAGAGAAAGCACCTCAAATAGACGAATTTTTCCATCAATCGGAATGGTCGAGCGTTCTACAAGGCCCATCAGATCCACTTTTTGCATCGGCCTTTCGCGATAAGACAAAAAAATTTCGACATCACTGATCTCTTTGCGATAAATACCCTCTATTTTTTCTTTCGCATCGAAAAGAGAAAGTCCTCCTATTTCAATACCGCCGAGATCGGGCAATTGGATTTTTCTGTCTTTGACGCGAAAACCTACATTTTGTCCAATAGAGGCAACAGCAGAGGCAAGATCACTGCGCGTCGGATGATGAAGGACAACTGTAAGCAAATCGTCTTCACAAATCCGATCTTCATACTCATCGAGCATTTCTTCATCAAAACACCCAATACATTGTCCTTCCATTTCAAGAATTGCAAATTTCCCTTCTTGAATTTGATATGAATCAATCACGAAATCTTCAGCACCGCATACATCTCCTCCCCTATAGGGAGGATTGGTGCAGCTCGCAGCGAAAAAAAGAAGAAGAACCAAAAAACGCATAGTCCTATAGTATAGGCCATGAGTAATTCACGCAAACGGATCTTTATCACCGGAATTGCCGGCTTTATTGGCTATCACTTGGCAAAAGCCCTCGAAAAAGAGGGGCATTTTGTCATGGGATGTGACAATTTTAATTCTTACTATGATCCTAAGCTCAAAAAACAGCGCGCCACGCAACTTCCAAATGTCCATGTTCTTGATATTTGCGAGCGTGAAAAATTTGAAGCACTCATCCTGGAAAACGAGATTACTCATATCGTCCATCTCGCCGCACAAGCCGGAATACGCTACAGCATCACCCATCCCCAAGAGTACCACGATACCAATCTCACTGGCTTTTTTCATCTCCTGGAAATTTTGCGCAAATCCCCACATATCCAGCTCACTTTTGCCTCTTCTTCGTCTGTTTATGGTCTCAACAAAAAAATTCCTTTTTCTGAATCCGATCCCACGGACCAGCCTGCGAACTTTTACGGAGCCACCAAAAAAAGCAACGAGCTGATGGCCCATTCCTACCATCACCTCTACGGCATCCCCATGATCGGCCTTCGCTTCTTCACTGTTTATGGTCCTTGGGGTCGTCCTGACATGGCCTATTTTTCTTTCACGAAAGCCATCCTCGAAGACAAACCCATTCGGGTCTTCAATAATGGGAATATGCAGCGGGATTTCACTTACATCGATGATATTGTCCAAGGTATCATTTCTGCAATCCACTACAATGCAAAATTTGAAATTTTCAATTTGGGAAATAACCAACCAGAAGAGCTTTTAAAAATGATCCGCCTTCTTGAGACCTATCTCGGCAAAAAAGCCATTCTTGAAATGCTTCCCATGCAACCCGGCGAGATCCAGACCACTTTTGCCGATATTTCGAAAGCACAAAAACTTCTGAGCTTTTCACCTAAAACTTCCTTAGAAGAAGGGCTCAAGAAATTTGTTGAGTGGCATTCAGAAGGTGTTTACAAATTTGCTCCCTCTGCTAAGATCTGATCTATGCTTACAGCAATTTTAGAACGCGGCTCCTGGTTCATCTTTAAAGTAGGGATGCCACTTGTCTATTTCTATCATCTCATTCTCACTAGTATTTTCTTCAACACTGCCGCCGAAGATGCTCATGGCCTAGAAAAATGGGGCAATGTTGCCCTTGCACCTATGCAGTATTTCTTTGAAGGGAAAAAAGCTATTTCTATCAAAAATGAAAATGGAGAAACGACTTACCAACTCATTCGCCGCTTTGACTACGATAAGCACTTTTTCGCCAAAATGGCAGCTTCCTGCGCTGCACTTCCTCTTAGCATTCCCATTGGCACCACTCTCAAATCTCTAGCTTACCTCTCAGACGAAACAAAAGAACGGGCTTCTCGAATTTATTCTGCCATGCACTCAACAAAAGTCCTTTCTAATCTCGAATTTTACAAGTCTATTGGGATGCAAGTTGAAAATTATCGAGAAGCGGAAATGATCGCCGCGCCTAAATGGAAACGCCATCCCAATGCGAAAAATCGCCTTGAAATAGATGCAAAAGCTCTCAAAGAAATTGTCCGCATCCTCTCAAAACATGAGATTCCTTTTTGGCTCGACTGTGGCTCCCTTCTCGGCGCCTATCAATATGGTGGTGCGATTCCCAATGATTGGGATATCGATATTGCTATGTTTATGGTCGATTTTGAAAATGTCAAAAATGCTTTGCAAGAGCTCGATCCCAAAAAGTTTGTTGTGCAAGATTGGTCAGGAAGAGCTAGGCCCAAATCCTACCTCAAAGTATACGTCCATGAATCAGGTGGGATGATTGATCTCTATAATTTTGCAATCGATGAAAAGAAAAAACAGGTCCATACTCTTCTTTCCAACGAATTCAACATCTTTATTCCCAAAGACTGGACATCGCGTGAATTGCGTTATACTCACCCCATGCCTTTCTCCTACGTGTTTCCCTTAAAAAAAGCCCTCTATGAAGGCATCGAAGTTCCCGTTCCCGGGCATGTAGAAGAATACCTCTCCGTTTTTTATGGCGAAAATTTAGCCCCCGCCAAAGTCTACAATGAAAGTACTGGAAAATATGAAAAAGACCTCACGCATCCTTATTGGCAGCTGGCTGATCACTAAGCTTTTTACGTCCAGCATCTTATGTGCAGATTGCTGTGAGCGCCCAGGTCTCCTCTCTCTCGGAGTAGGAACTTTTGATACTTTGCGGCCCAAAGAGCGGATGCTCCAATTCCAAGCAGAATACAAATGGAGTGCTTCTTGGCATGGAGTACAACCCCTTGCCTGTCTGATGTTTACAGAAAAAGGTTCCACTTATTTTTGTTTTGGGGCCTGCTATGACATCTACATGGGTCGCTATCTTGTCCTTACTCCAAGTTTTGCCCCTGGTATCTACATCAAGGGGGGTGGAAAAGAACTCGGCTATCCGCTCGAATTCCGCTCATCAATTGCCCTGGCTGGTGAATTCCGCAATTGCCACCGCCTGGGTCTCCAATTTTACCACATCTCCAATGCCAGTCTGGGCTTCAAAAATCCAGGCGAGGAATCCCTCGTTATCTTCTATAGCATCGCTATTTGGTAAGTTCCTAATATAGAATAGGTTATATTTTTAAATAATATCCTTTACAAATAATTAATATTTTATTATAATGTTAATAAAAAGGGGGTTATAATATGCCTAATATTAGTTTTTGTTTAAAACAAAATGCTTTTTCCAATCAATTGGATGCTATTTGGGAAGAAGCAGAGCAAGATCAAATTGTTCCTTATTCCAATAACCTAAAAAAAGAAATTAGCAACTTCCAAGCAAATCCTTTAAATCCAGTAGAAAAATATAAAATAGAAAGAAAAATTCGCCAATTAAATCTTAGGAAAGAAATGGAAAAAGCAGACATCGCAAAAAGTGCTTATACCCTCTATAAACATGCAAATGAAGGAGAACTTCCTTTTATGGTCGTTGGAGGTGAAGCATTGAGATCTTCTGACTGTGAATGTGAATTAAAAAATTTCGGAGTTTTGTCAGAAGAAACTCCTGGCTGCTCTAAAAAGTTAAAAAGAGACAATAACGTAGAAAAACATAAAGGAAGCATCCTTTGTGATACCAATTGGTCGATCATTAAAAATGATGCCTATGTGCTTGGCAGCATACATGCTAAAAAGACTTTTTACTTATTTGGTGAAAACGGAAGCATTGATGCTACTTTGTGGGATGAGGCAAATAATCGCCCACACGTAGCTGGCAGAGAGCTTGCTATGCTATATGAAGCAGGATACCGACAAGTGGCAACAGATGCGCAAAAAGAAAAATATGGCGCTACTTTTGTCTGCCTCGATCCTCAAACAGCAGAAAATTTTACTTTTGAACGAGCAATCGCGGCGGCAAAAAAAATCCACTCATTAGAGCAATTTTCTTCTATGTTAAAATTTTTTCCTGAAAAGGCTGCAGATTAAGAAGGAGTTTTTTTAACTGTTCATAAGACGAAATTTCTTTTGTTTTTTTCTGCACTCGAAGTAGATTAGATATTTCTGGCTTTTTTGTTGGTATGAAACAAATATTCATGCCTTTTATAGTAATATACTGATATTCTGCCAATGCTAAGAATATGATCTCCCTTCCAAAAGCAGTAAGCTGATCTTTTTCTTCATCCCAAAGGCGTTTTTCTGGAATTTTTTCTAAATTGTCATAAGGAATATGAAATTGCTTTTCCTGCATGATCCCAGAGAAAATAAAAATATCATTTAACAGAGTAAACCAAGGTTTGGAGCCGAAAATGGCACCGCGCTGCAACTGTGCACCTTTATATTCAGGGTAATACTCATCCCCTATAGCTAAGAGCCCAAAATTTCTGACTTTTTCAGAATCTTTTCTCATTCCCGGACCAATGAGAAAAAAAGAGAAAACACTATTTGAAGCCTGATCCCAAACCTTAGAGCATCTTTGCTTTAAGGCCTCATCTCCCAGTTTCAAAAAATTCGATTCAATTAAAGACAAATTTTCAAACTTCTTCCAATTCTTATTTAGATAACTAGAAATGCTCATAAAAATCTATCCTAGGTTCATGTTTTAAAGGATTATAGCAAATAAAATAATTTAAATACAGAACAATAAACTCAAAAAAATACTTTACTTTTTCATGCTGAGATTTGGCCACTTATCGATTGGATAAACGGCCAAATCGTTCTTGAAAGAAGAGATTTGGCCACTTATAATATTGATAAACGGCCAAATCTTTGTATGAAAACAAGCTTAGAGATGCACGTGAGGGCATCCAGGCCTATCGCAAGCTTCAATTGATGCTGCAGAAAAAACTGCAAGCATTGCAAAAAGAATCCATTTCATGAGTTTCTCCTTTGTTTTTTACTCCCAATTCAGTGGACATCGAAGTTGAAAACTTCTGCAAGCTTTATAGCAGGCTTCTTTTTCTTTTTCAAATTCTTTTCCTGGTGGGATTCCTTTTGTAACAAGTTTTTTTGTGCAATGTTCATTACAATCACAATAGGTCATCCACATGCCTTCTGCAATTTGTTCAAAAAAAGTTTCCTCTTTTTGAGGTTGTTTATTGTTATTAGGGTTTGT
>JAAKFC010000069.1 GCA_011065225.1 Chlamydiota bacterium | reverse complement strand
TCCTTCCGGGCTTTCAAATATTTATGGGATAAAAAAGATGCCTATGCCAAAGAGGCAGTTATCGATCAAAAGTTGATTGAGCATATGAAAGATAACCCAGGCAATGTGGATGCAGATCTTAAATCTGTACATGCGCGCTTCTTGTATTTCCGACAAGAAAAGGAAAATCATGTAGGCATGCATAAAGGCTTGATAGGCGATGCTTGTGGTCCAACTATGGATGAAACAAATTTTTCAGATAAAAAAGAAGTCAAAAACTTTCAAGAATCACAAAGAATACATATTCAAGCAGCAGAACACTTAAGAAAAGCAGCGATTTGCAATCTCCAGTCTGCTTACTTTTTACATGTAGAAGAAAATCCTCATGAACATCGTCCCCTTGCCGATTTCTTTGATCTCAAAACTGCGCCCTATTTGCAGCAGCTAGTAGCAAAAGACCACGGCGATGAAACAACGGACGTCTTACTAAAAACAGCAAACAAAACCTATACAAAAGCTGATCTCCTCAAGAAAACTCCTGACCAATTGAAAAGAGAAATTTTCCAAGGAAAAAATAGTTGGCTTAATGGTATAGGCATTGGATGATTGCGGTTGCCGCAACAACGCGCAGGACTTGAAAAGGCTCATTGAGCCGCTCGAGCAGAAAAGCAATGGCATCCTCATCTTTTGTTTTGGCAATGGCCTCTAAGATATGAAGCTTGATTTCTCGAGAGGCATTCGGATAAGCCTCTTTTAAAACCGACACAGCCTGTTTATCTCCTCCAAGCAGCGCTAAAATGAGCGCTGCCTGGATCTGCACTTTCTCTTCAGGATCTTCGAGAAGGGCGCGAACCACATCAAGGGCTTCGTCATCTCCCTCTTGCAATAAAGTAGCTGCTGCCGCACCAACCGGTCCCCAGGTATCGGCTTGCAAAAAGCCCTTTACTGCTTGCTGTGCTCCTTTATACCCCATGATACATAAGATTTGCAAAAGCTCTATCCGCGTCATCTGATTGACCACGGAAGGATAATTGGGAATTTGCACAACATGTGAAACTTTGCTTGGAGCTAGACTGCGAAAAAGCGGGTTGTGCATAGTATCCCACATCCATTTTTCAGTGATTGAAAAATGTTTATCTATGGTCATGCAAGCCAGATCAATTGCTTCTCTTTGCCCAATCAGCCCCAAAGCTAAAGTGCTTTGTACGTAAGGGTTTTTGCTTTTCTTCAGCATCGATTTGGAGAGAGTAACACCTCGTTTTCCACTAACAGCAAGAGCTCCTGCTGCAAGCCGTGCATATTTTTCTTCTCCTTTCAAGATCCACTTCCTTAAATTCCTTTCTCCTCGCTTATCTCCTTGCAAAATGGCGAGCCAACTCGCTGTGATTGCCACTTCTGGAATGTGATCATTCATGAGCCTGGTTACTTGTTCTTTTTGCATCAAAGGTTTGCCATCTATCTCCTTTACTCTTAGAAGAGCAAAGGTATTCAATGTGGATATCCGGACGCTGGGATGGGCATCTGAAAGAAGCGGAAGAATCATCGAGACTTTGTCATGCAAATTGAGGTGGGAGATGATCTGACAGGCAAGTTCTCGGATCCCAGCCCGATTGCTACGTACCAAACTGGCTAATTCTTTATCTTCAATTGAATCGTACATATTGACAATTGAGACAATCGCCGCCACTTTTTCCTCTGCAAGGGTGCGAGGATGGCTGATGATTTCAAGGAGCCTTTGCTTTGTCTCTTTCATCCGCAGCTGCCCAGCCGCTTTAATGAGTTCAAGGCGAACACTCCATACCGTTTCTTCCTTTAAAAGACGCGCCAGCTCTTCCTGTAGTGGCAGGTCTCCATAAGCCGCTGCAAGGCCTACCGATAGCGCACGCACCATGGAGTTTGTTCCCCTCAGTCCTTCCAAAATGAGAGGGATTGCCTTGGCATCGCGCGTCATACTAGCCCCAATGAGAGAATTGATTTTGATGGCGAGCTGATTAGAGGTCTCTCCTTTATTCAGCACTCCCCATGCGAGCATTTCAAGCGCTGTGCGATCCTGCAAGAGATCTTCATGCTCTACAGACAGAGTTTTCCATTCCTCAAGAGCTTCAATTTCTTTTCCAGCCAGGCAGAGGGATTTGATCAAGGCAAGGCGCAAGGCTTTAGAATCAGGATAACTCAGCAAATATTGCTCAGCTTCGCGGATCGCTGAAATGGGATCATCGATAAGTAAGTGCGTATGCACCCTTTTAGTCGCCTCTTGCACGCTCTCGGCAAAAACAGTTTGAAAAATGAGAATAAAAGCTAACCCAAGTCGTCGGATAATCGTTTTCCTCCAATCAAATGAAAATGCAGGTGAAAGATCGTTTGTCCAGATTCTGGTCCATTATTCGTAAGAAGGCGATAGCCCTTTTCAACTCCAAATTCTTTTGCAAGTTTTTGCGCAACACCAATGATTTCTCCCAAGAGAGGATAGTCCTCAGGGCCCAGGGATTGGATATTGGGAATTTCTTTTTTTGGCAAAATCAAGATATGCACGGGAGCAGCAGGTGCAATATCCTTGAAAGCAAAAATATTTTCATTTTCAAAAACTTTTTCGCATGGGATTTCCCCTTTAATGATCTTTCCAAAAATGGTGGTCATGAACTCTCTCCTCTTCTCTTCAATATAATATCCAGGGCTTTTTGCGCATCTTCTTTCGTCTCCCAAATTGAAATGAAACGCCCCTTGTGGCAAAAGATGGCACCTGGAATTCCAGTCATTTTTTGCAGCTCTGCATCACGAAGACCCGCCCATTCTTTTGGCAAAGGTATCCGCACCCCCATTTTATTTTCCCGATTGGGAGGAATGCCTCGCAATTTCCAGTGCACACCTGTGGGCATAATGATGAACAGAGCAGGATGCTTTTCTCCGCCCAAATCGAAGAATTTTTCCTGCCAAGGAAGAGCTTCATCAAAAATTAGGACCTTTTCATTTGGCACCATAGCTGCTGCTACCTTATCACCACAGGCCTCAATATAAGCATATCGATTCAAAAGCCGCTGAAAAAATTCAAGAGCAAAATCGAGGGCAACAAAAAAAGCTGCTGTCTGCTCCTCTTCTTTTGCGTCATATTCAATAGGCACAAACCCTGCAATGACATGGGAGAATGTGCAAACTCCTTCTTGTTGCAGGACCCTTCCATTATCATGAGCATCAATCCCAATGATGACCGCGCGATTGATATAGTCATAGAGAGATGCATCAATAATCTTCTCATCGAGCAAATATTGCCAGATCATCCCTGCGCTGGACAGCACACCATCATATGCAAGCTGGTGGTGATCGAATCGTTTGTTTTCAGAATCGTAAATACCGTCCACATCACAGACAAATTCGCATTCGCTCAATTTTTGAGGATCTCGAGTGCGAAAAATCTTATCCCTATCGATCAAATCAAAGATGAGAAGAAGAGCGCAGGCGCTCACTTCATCAGCATGAAAACTGCCATCATGTGTCCCTAGACTGCGTGGTATCATATCGATCCTCCACTAAAAAAACCAAAAACAATACTCCACATCCCTTTTCTCTGCTAGTCCTAAACAAGTTTAAACAAATTATTTAATCCTCTGTAAGGGGACCTCCATAAATAAGCAGCACGGCTAACTTCGTTGCCGTGTCTGACACGAAGTGCCGATGCAGCAACCGGAGTTTGCTGCGCCAAAAACCTATAGCGGTCCTCAACAAGAATTTTCCCACTTTCTTCACTATTAAAAAATACCACCTTTTGCTATATTTGCTCATTTATGGAGAGCTACCTTGCATTCGGACACTTCGATCTCGTAACTCCTGATGGTATCATTGCAGAGATCTTAGAGAGGACCGAAGACAAATTGATTGCCCTCATTGCAATTGAACAAATTTCTCCCTCTTTTGTCGGGTTTGGACTCGACAAGTGTCACATCCAATTCAATATCAAAAGCACCCTTGCACAACTGGGATTAAATGGAGAAGGAGAAGAATACCTCATTGATTCCAAACGCCGAAATGCCATCATTCGCGTTGTCTTTTCCCCTATTGGTCCTTTGGGCAAACAACTCCTTTCTTTGCTTGATGTGGGATGCTATGTGGGCAAACTCTTTGCTGCCGATCCTAGACGCCGGGTGCGTGAACCAGACTATCTCCTCCGTATGTTTGGGAGATATGATCGAGATGACCTCCCCTTACTCTCTCTCGGTGGGAGCTATGGGAGCCAAGCGCTCCACCTTGAAAAGTTAGAGGGGCAAACAATTGCCTTTCTTACCCTCAAAAATGGGATTGTCGAATACGATGACAAAATCGAAAGCTTTCTGCCCACCTTAACTACTGCCCTCAAATTCCCCAAATACAAAACTCGCGAGCTCCTCCTATTGCATCAAGTATGGCACGAGAAAGGGTCGCGCACTTTAGATGATAATAAAATTTTGCTCGTAAAAACCCTTCCTCTTCACATCCGGACTGCCTTTGCCCGTGTTTCAGAAGAACTACTCCCGCAAGGAGTGCACCATACTACTGCAAGCGTGTTGCAACCCGATACAAAAGCCTCTGGCGATATCTATGAACTCTATGGGCATGCTGGCAAAGAGATTACCCACATCCCTCTGGAATTTTACACCCTAGAACCCCACCGAGAGCACGTCTTTTTTTCCGACCGCGACCAACTGCAAACCTCCCTGGATGACCCAAAAACCATTTTCAAGACCTTTGAGACCGCTCCGGGTGACCACACCTTTCGCACAGCTGCCTTCATTGTAAAAGGAGAGCAGATGCTGAACCTCTCATCTAAAGATTGGATCAAGCGAAAAGCCCATCTCGAAGATTTTCCCGGACTCTATGATCTCGATCGGCAAGCACAAATGGTGCAAGAATATATTGAGAAGCAACCTTCTTATCCCTTTCTCAAAGCAATCGAAAATGGCCTGATCACCTCTCAAGGCGTTCTTTTTTCCCGTTATTTCCCCTCCCCTCTCATGAAAAAAATGCTCCTCGGCGATCTCGTTCAACGTTGCCTTAAGGGGATCTATTTCCAATTCCCCTCGCAATCCCATGGAGAATATTTTTCGCATGAAGACCGCTCAACGCTCATTGACCTCGCCAAATTTGCTATTCCCGTTTTCTGGGCCGATAAAATATGCGGCAAAGTTCTTCAGTTTGCTTTGAAGCCCGACAAAGATACTGGAATGTTTGTTCCCGTAGAAGAGGTCAATACTTTTACTCACTCCACCATCTTTGGAGTTTATGGCTCCACTCATGTTGAGCTTATTTTCGAAGATGAACTCGAAAAAATCCTCGCCGGCGTACTTGAGATGAAGAAATGCGCACGCCATCCTTTACTCAATCCGAATACCCCCCTTTCCCTTATCACCGGTGGCGGCCCCGGTGTGATGGAAGTAGGGAACCGCGTCGCCCGCAAACTCGGCATCCTTTCCTGTGCAAATATCGTCGATTTCACTGGAGTTGAGCAACGACAAAACCCCTATATTGATGCCAAAATGACCTATCGCCTCGACAAACTCGTTGAGCGGCAAGGCGAATTCAACCTTGATTTTCCCATCTTTCTCGTTGGTGGAATTGGAACAGACTTCGAATTTGCACTGGAGCAAGTGCGCCGCAAAGTGGGCATTGGCATTCCCACACCCGTGCTTCTTCTCGGTCCGCCAGAATATTGGCGCGATAAAATCACCCCTCACTTCCAAAGAAATCTAAAAACCGGAACCATTGCCGGCTCCGAATGGGTCAGTAATTGTTTTTATAGCGCCGAAACAGCTTCAGCTGCTCTCAAAATCTACAAACAATACTTTGATGGAACACTCCCCATCGGAAAAGAAGCGCCCATGGCGCCCGATGGTTTTTTCATATCAAACTAGAATCCCCAAGAAAGACCGAACTCACCGTAGTGCGTTCTCAAGAGGAAAAATTGCCCTTCATAAGAAAAGCCATCGTGATAGGAAAGAAAAATTCGCATTTTTCGCCCCACTCCTTGGAGCTTACTGATCTCGTACCCGCCCTTGATCGTCCAGTCAAAATCCCAATCGCGCACTTGCCAGTTTTGGACATCAAGTGCAAGAAAGAACGTCCCATAGAGACGTTGATAGCAAAACCGTGTGGCCCACCATCTCGCTTCCGCTCCATATTCCACATAAAAATTATCCATTGTAAACGACTTGTCACTATGCAAAATAAAGCCTGGGCCAGCGTAAAGACGCAAATACCGATTCACCTGATAAGATGTAAAAAATTCGATTGCCTCAAAACTCGGATTGACCCTTTCTGCCAAAAAGAAAGGACGATTAATTAAGAACTCATCCCCCAAGTGGCTCGAAATGTGATAGGCCCTTAGGCGAAAGGCCCAATTATCAACTGCATAGTCAAGAGGAACACCCAAGAGATAGTCCATATTCACAAGCTCACAACAGGTCCCATCAACATGAGGCACATCATCAAAATTAAACGGTGCCCAGACCCCTGCTTCGATCCCAATTTGGAGATCGCCACACCAGGGGAAAACATTCAACCAACGATAGACCGGGAAATTATCCCCCATCGCAATACAGACTGCCTCTTTCCCCACAACCCTATCCCCTGCTCGATATGCCACCGAGTACATCACCTGACGAGGATCTGCAATCATCGGTTGATAGAGAACCGTGAGCTGTGGAAACCAAATCCCACTGATACAAGGTAGCTGGACATAGCCACAGCGCCGCTCGCACTCCTGCTCTGTGAGCTCGCATTTGACTTTGACCTCACAAACACATGGGATATCCTGCACAAAAGAAATAATCGAATTTGCAAGTAGAGAGTTATTGGGAAGATTATAGAGATAGACGGTACGATCTTCGACAAGGACTACCACCTGATGCTCATAATAGTGCATATCGACGAGTGCCTGGATGTATCCTTCCAGGTAATGATCCGAATTATCTTCCATTTTTGCATCGGGAAGACTTTCGGCGCGACTCATAAAAAAAACGTCAGAAGCATCGGCCACTTCTTTGCTTTCTTCCACTTCAGGAATATCAGCCTCATCTGCACCCAATAACGAAAGAGAGCAGAGCAGCAATAGAGAATATTTCCAAGCATGCATAAATAGGATCCTAAAACTTCTCAATAGCATAGAGTAGGATTTTTCCAAAAGCAATCGATTCTTTCTTCTAGACTCCGAGATTTCAATTCTTTATAATTAATCAGTTTCATGGGGCAATAGCTCAGTGGCTCGATTCCCACTTCTATCTGAATAGGAGCAAATGTCCAGTGGACATTTGCGCGCGGAATCGAGGTGAAAGATGTTCATGCTTTTAGCATGAACACTGTAACCGGCACTAACCACTGACAAATAAAGCTCCAAGACATAAAATCTTTATGTCGATTAATTTCAAGGGGCAATAGCTCAGTGGTTAGAGCAGCGGACTCATAACCCGCCGGTCCCTGGTTCAAGTCCAGGTTGCCCCACATTTACTTTCAATGGCTTACGTTCTTATGTAGAACCTTCTGCAACCCTAAAGTCTCCATTTTTCCGCATTTAACTTTCAGGTTTTGCCTACCATATATGAAACAGAAGAACCCAGTTGACGTTTTTGGGTGCCCGTGTTACACATTAAATATGACTTCTAAGTACGAGACCTTGATTCAAATTTTTGTAGAAATGCCAGTTTTCACCGCCTCAGAGGCACGAGCTGCAGGTATTCCTT
>JAAKFC010000068.1 GCA_011065225.1 Chlamydiota bacterium | reverse complement strand
CTTTCAAAGGAAGAAAACGGGAATCTCCTGCCCTTTAACAGCCAGGGGAAATGACAAAAAACACTGAGGAAGGAAAAAATGTCCTAATCTTCTTGACTAATCACATAGTAGTGTTTCCTTAACAGCTTCAAGCAATCTTTCGAATCTTTTTCTTCGCAAATATCTTCAAATATCTGCTTCAAAAAAAGCTTCAAAATCTTACTTAAATCTGTTACGGTAAACCAAAGATTCGGCAGCAGTTTACGGGTAATAGGAGGGAAATAGTGTTTGGTGAGATGAGTTTTCGAAAAAAAATCATTTTCAGTCAAATCATTTCCTTTATCCTCTTCTTTGCGGCTTTGTTTCCCTTCATCGAAAAAATGGCAGCCGTTCTCGTACGCGATTCTCTCATTGAAAGTACAAGTGAACTGAAAGGCAGCTTAGAAAAAGCGGGGTCAGAACAAGAACTTATTGAATCACTCAATAAGCAGCAATACTATGCTTTTTTTCGGATTAGTCTTATTAATCCCAAGGGACTTGTTGTTTTTGATACCCATATGGGTCGGCTCCTAGGCGATAAGTTTCAGCCCTATTATCACACGGAGCATAGTGAAATTAAAGAAGCACTTGAAAAGGGCAAAGGCTATGCAATTGCCGCTTCTGACACTTTTGGGGGGCGTTTTGCTTATGTGGCTGAAACTTTCAAATTCAAGGGTGAAACTTGGATTCTTCGCACCTCTTTTCCCTATAACCAAATCCAAGACTTAAGCGAAAATTTTGAGCTGGGTATGCTCATCTTCTGTTTTGTCATCCTTCTCTTTTTCAATGCGCTCATCTGGGTTATTTTTAACAGACTGACTCAACCCATTCGGGAAATCATTCATGCCATCCTTCCTTACCAGAAGGGTGAGGAAGCAGAATTGCCTGCGATTACACTCACTCGTGTTACGGGTCCCAATGATCAATTTCAACGCCTAGCAGAGGCATTCAATTCTCTTTCCAAACGCATTCAGCAGCAAATTGATGACATCAAAAGCGAACGCAATGAAAAAGAGGCGATCCTCGAATCTCTGGGGGAAGGGGTGATTGCTGTGAATGAAAAGATGGTTGTCCTTTATATCAATTTCATCGCTTGCAAGATGCTTGGGTTCACAAGACGGCAAGTTCTCAATCATCCTCTCGAAGGAGAAGGGGACAAAGTCAATCAGGAACTTTTGAGAAAATGCAGAGATCTTCTTGTCAAATGCCAAGAAAATGGAAACATTGTTACTGATTCCTTTTCGTTTGGGATGCAGCCCAAGACCTATATTGATCTTGTTGCTGCTCCCAAAGCTCATGGCACGGGGGCTATCATTGTTATGCAAGACAAGACAAATCACTACCGTGTTCTCGAGATGGGAAAAGATTTTGTGGCCAATGCCTCTCATGAGCTCAGGACCCCCATCACAATCATTAAGGGCTATGCAGAAACACTTCATGACTTGCCCAAGCTTCAGCCAAACCAGCTCATAGAAATCACCGAAAAGATCGGCCGCAATTGCGAAAGAATGGAAAATCTCGTTTCAAACTTGCTCACTCTTGCCGATATCGAAAACCTTCCCGAAAGTCGCTTCCATGAATACGATCTTATTCCTCTTCTCGAAAATTGCCGCCATATGATCCGATCGGTTTATCCCGATGCAAAAATAAACCTAGAAAAAAGTGTGGAAACCGTTCTTGTGGGTGCTGATGCAGGCCTTTTGGAACTTGCTTTCATCAATTTGCTCGATAATGCAGTAAAATACTCTGAGCCTCCCGCTCAAATCACCATCCAAGTCGATATCAATGAAGAAGAAGAAGTCGTCGTACAAATTCGCGATCAAGGCAGGGGAATTCCGCCTGAAGATATCGATCACATCTTTGAGCGTTTTTACCGCGTGGACAAAACCCACTCGCGTAGGCTCGGTGGTGCGGGTTTGGGCCTTTCGATCGTAAAAACGATCATCACTAAGCACGACGGGACAATCGAAGTGACTTCAGAAGTGGGTAAAGGCAGCACTTTTGTCGTCACACTTCCCATGCGCCATCATGGGCGTTTATAGTTGACTTAAATTGTACCAATTTTGGTACAATCCTTCTCAAATGCATTCGGCTAGTTGGAAACCAAAAAAATGAGTATGGGTCATAGAAAACATATTGGTTCTAATTTTGATGAATTTCTTGAAGAGGAAGGTCTTCTTGAAGAAGTAGAATCTGTAGCTGCTAAACGGGTATTTGTTTATCAATTAGAAAAAGAATTGAGAAGACAAAAATTGAATAAAGCAGACTTAGCAGAGAGAATGGGAACAAGTCGTTCTTCCGTCAGTCGTATCCTTGATCCAACAAAACCTTCAACACTCAAATCTTTGAGTGAAGCAACTCGAGCTATTGGTAAGCAATTGCGTTTGAGTATAGTTTAACCCAGAGTTATTTTTCGATTTTGATGCGGAGCCCTGCCTCGCCATCATGGATAATGTCAAAAGGGCAAGTTTGCTTTGAAGTGCCATAAGAAAAAAGTTCTTGGTATTCGGCTGGACTCTGTTGATGAGAAAGAAGAAAAGCCTCTAGTTCCTGTTTATTCATGGGGCGGTGTTTGTGATCTGGTTCCCACTTATGCTTTTCTTCATTGATGATGAGGGGGGTGATTGTAGGCCCAAAGACGGTTTCGAGAAGTGGGCGTGAAGCATGGCAGAAATGGATCGGATTCTCTTTTGTTTTTTCTAGAGTAATGAAATCGCCAAGTGCTGGATAACCAAGCGTTGTATGTAGCTTATAGGAATGGGTTCCCTTTATCACTTTGTAAAATAGAGTGAACTTTTCTTGTGGGATTTTTGTGAGAAGAACATCAAAACGAATGATCTCTTTGTCTTCTTTGAGGATTTCTAAAAATGTAGTGAGGATTTCTTTTTCGAGGTCCTGTTTGTAAAAGGGAGCAAAACTATAGAGATCTTGAATAAGTGTGAGAGTGATTTTTTCTAAACGAGAATGATCTCCCACTTCAAGTAATGGGCGGATGTTGAGTTTGCTCTCTGGTATTTTTTTAAACCAATCACGAGGAGAAGTATATTCTCCTTTGGTTTGAGTCTCGTTTTCTCCCTTTTTCTGGGGATGAAGATTTTCGGCTTTGTGCTTTGTATAGACATCACTAGCAAGATCAATAGCAAATTTTCTGCTGATCCGATAGGACCCAGAAAAATGGGTTTTTGCTTCAATCGCGGTGCGAACAGTGTGGACAAAGGTATAAGAGCAAATGGCAAAGATGAGAAGAAAGGCCGAAACGAGGGGAAGGACGTTCATGAGAATTTTGCCTCGCGTGTGGCTCTAGGAAGAAGATAGGAATATTCTTTTTCTCCAATGTGGATTTTAATGAGGGGAGGAAGAAAGTTTTTCCCCCATTTTCCCACCCATTTATTTTCTTTGGGATCGTAAAATTTCATCTTGAAAGAAGAGACTTCTGTAAGGAAAATTTCTGATCGCTCATCTTTAAGCTCAAGAATCATCTCCTTCTCTTTACTGCAATACAGCACCCCTTCGATTTCACCGCAAAATTGGGGATCGGGATCCACGCCATTTTGGAAAGTGAAATAGAGAGCCTTTCCATTTGCCTTTTCGTGGATATCAGTATAAAAGAGGCCCTCTTCAGTGATAGACTCAAAAATTTGATTCAGTCGCATCTGCATGACAAAGTAGGGGTGAAGCTGATGGCGTACCTCTCCCATTTTAGCACCGTTTTTCATCAGATGGCGAAACCCTGAAAAAAGGGTGGTGAGCAAAATCGCAGTTAGAGCTAAGCCGATACAGACTTCTAAGAGAGAAAGGGGACGTTTCATAAAATGTTATATCTTTTTTTGTGCAACTGCCTTTGATTCTGCCTGAAGAATGATCCATCTCTTATTCGGCTTTCGATATTGTAAT
Organism: Chlamydiota bacterium; assembly: GCA_011065225.1. Taxonomy (GTDB): domain Bacteria; phylum Chlamydiota; class Chlamydiia; order Chlamydiales; family Rhabdochlamydiaceae; genus Sacchariniichlamydia. The sequence continues at coordinate 3,893 of JAAKFC010000068.1, read as the reverse complement.
TTAAAATGTACAAGTGCTGTCATGATTCGATCATTCGAGAGTTTTTGCCTTTCCCATGTGACAAAGACTTTTTCTTCATATGTACGTGTAAAATTTGGTGCTAAATCGACAGAGATTCGATTTGTTTCAATCGGTTTTGTTTGCCTTCCATCTGCAAAAATCAATTGCTCGGCAATTGATTTTTGAAAGAGTTGCGTGTGAAGCTCGGTTAATTTATTCTGAGCGATCCGCTCTAATTCCATTTCAAATAGTGTTGAAAGTTCTTTTTGCATATGCTGGAAGGGATAGCGGAAAAAAGGAAGAATTGCGATGCTGACGAGCGCAAAAGCTATTAATATTTCGAGCAGAACAAACGAATGTTTTTTAGAAGCTGTCTTAGGCATATTGACGATTTTTTGAAAGAATAGTAGCATAAAAAGCGGTTTTTTTTTAGGAAAAAAGTATATGGAAACAAAAGGACGTGCCCTTTACAACCTGATTCGGATGAATTGGCAGGAAGATTCTTCCCTTCCAGTAGCTCAATGGCAAGTCGAAGATTTGCGGAGTCTCGAAGTAGAAGAGCTCTTTGCCCAATTAAAAACTTTAGGGTTTGTTCTCGATGAAGAGCGTTTTTTGGCATATGGTGAAGCAGTCTCTTCGCCAGAAGAATTAACCGAGACTCTCTGGACTCGTGAAGATATGACTGATTTTGATCAGGTCTATCTTCTCCTTTTTGAACTCTGGCGACGTTTGCTCCCTGTTAAGCAATCTCTTTCCATTTTTTGTGATCAGCTCGACTTTTTGATCGATTTGTATGATCAAGATCTACTCGAGGATGAAAAGCCCATCCAAGATGCCATTTCCGATTTAGAGAGAATTCTCGATGAACATGTCGATCAGGGAGGAGATCCACAGCAAATCTTCCAAGAAATTTCTCTTTATTGCTCGCATGATCTTGAAAGTTTTATTTATGACTTTACTTCCGATCAAATTGATCAGGGGCATAGTCTTTATGCTTCTGAAATTCTCGATGCCTTTGAGCCCTATATCCATGAGGTAAAGTGGTTTGATTTTTTGCACGTGCGCCTGATTGCAAATACGGATATTGACGAAGCAAATAGCGCCCTTGCCAGTATCCTCGAAGAACAAAAAGAAGATCCCGATTTTGAATTCTTGCTCGATATAGCCCGTTTTTTGATTCACCATGGGGCCATTCCCTATTTCATTAAAACTGTTTCGTATGCCCGCCCATTCCTTCAAACTGAACAAGACTTCCAAGAACTCCTCGCAATTGCAAGTCAATTCTATCGACTTTTAGATCGAGAGGAAAAAGCAGAAAAAGTCTATGAAATGCTAAGAAGTAGACAAAAAATTCCTTTGGAAAAAGAAATTGCATCCAGTGACAAAACTGTGAAAGAATTTTTCCAATTAGTCAAGGACCTTGATCGGAGCGAAGCCTAAATAATCGGCTGAAGCAAAGATATAGCGCACTCCTCGGGCACTTCCAAAAGGCAGGCTACTTTCCCGCACATTGTGCAAATGTCCAAAAACGCAAATGTCAATCTTATAATCCTCTAAGATCGCAGAAACTCGGCTCGGTTTTAAATCTGCTCCAATAGGTGGATAATGGGTGAGTGCAATGCGGTATTTGGCTTTTGGATTGAGTTTTTCTAAACTCAATTTCAAACGCTCCAACTCGCGCATAAAAATCTTTTCCCCTTCTTCTTTTGCTCTTGCAAGTTCTTCTGGACTCTTTTTTCTAGCAAGGGGGTTTTCGACAAATTCGATCACATCATTGAATGAATATTCGCGTGTATCCCAAAGTCTTGTGCCGCCAAACGTCACATCATTCCAATCAAATGCACTATTCTGAATGAAATGAATGGTGGGAGGGATAATTGCGCGCAGTTTGCTTGCAGAGGGCCACCAGTAATCGTGATTCCCACGAATGAGGAGCTTTTCTCCTGGGAGTGCATCCAAAAAATCCAAATCTTTGAGCGCGTCGTCCATTTTCATCGCCCAAGAAATATCCCCGGGGATCAGGACTAAATCATCGGGCCCAACGACTTTTTCCCATGCGGATTTGATTTTATTGGGATAATCCTTCCAAGCAGGTCCAAAGGCCTCCATACTTTTCTTCGGAGCCCCAAAAGCTAAATGCACATCTGCCAAAACCCAAATCGTCATGGTGTTACTTTACCAAATTTTGCAAATCAAAAGAGTATTTAATTTTGAGTACCACAATGGGGGCATTTACCCCCAAAAGCCGATGGAGAGGACAGGAAAGGTGGAGATACAAGGGCAAGGGAAGAGAAAAGCCGATTTTTGAATCACAATCTGTATATACACATCGAGAATGAAGAATTAGTTTTTGACTCACGTCGGCTATCTTTCAAATTTTTCGCCTGCTCCTCGCTCCGTGTCTATGAACACTGCAAACTCGTCGCATCCAAAAAATTTGAGAAGCCTCCTTGTCAAATTCCCAATTCTTCATCCACGATGTGTATAAAAAAAATTTACATTTGTTTTTTTTTATTATTAAAGATGTTATGATGTGTGCTTAATAAAAAAGGAGGTCTTATGTCTAGTATTTCTTTAAATGCCAACTCCAATGCCAATATTGTAAAACGTTCCGTGAATTCTTCGAATGATGAGCAAATCCCAACTAATTTATTTGTTCAGCAACAAGGAGTTGTAGTCCAACAGGTGGAGCAAATTAGAGCAAGATTTATCGCTCATCTTGAAAAGGGTGAATATGACTTATCTATTGAAGCTGCAGAAGAAGGGCTTCAAATTGATGGTATAAATAATGACACGTTGGCACGTTTTTTTAATGATATAGCTCTCGCTCACAATCATAGGGGAAAATCTCTAGATGACAAAGGCGAAATAAGTTATTCAGATGCCTTTAGGTTTATGTGGTCTTTGGATCCTAACTGCATTACGAAAGAGAGATATGACAGAGCTCTTAAAGCTGCAGAAAAAGGGCTTCAAATTAAACAAGGGGTAAGTCCAGAAACTCTGGTATCCCTTTTTTACCAAAAAGCTTTCACGTGCATTCAAATGCACAAATTTGAAGAAGCTTCTAAAGCTTCAGAAGAAGGGATTCAAAAAGGGAAAGATAGTGAACATCCAGACAAGCAGGAACACTATTTAGAATTAAAAGCTATCGTTCATAATATGAGAGCAAGAGCTTTTCTGAAAAAAACTTCATTTCCCCAAACACCGAACGAATCTATCCGTAAATTGACAGAAAAAGGATTTGAAGAATTTAAAGAATTAAAGGAAGGTTTAAATCCAACCCTGTGGGCCAGGTTTAGTAAACGTATAGCCGTGCTTTACTTGATTGACTCGCAATTCGAAAAAAGTCTTGATGCTGTAAAAGAAGGGCTTCTAATTAATGATTTAAATTCAAATAAGTTCGATAGAGTAAATACTAGTAAAAGAGGTTCTTTATGTGAGGGTTTTTTTATAGAAGATCTTGATAAAATAAAAAAGCTTGCAGAAGCTAAAAACCCTAGTCTCTTCTAAGGAGCGTTCATTCCTAATTCTCTAGGGATTAAAAATGTAAATGTCCACCTAGAGGCTTAAATGCCTAGAACGGGGGCGATTGCTGGCGAAGGCTGTTTGTGATAGTAGGCTTGGACTGCTTCTTCCAAAAATTTTAAAAGTCGCCTCTCATTTTTTTTAGAGTAGCTCTACTACGGATGTTATCCTCTCTACAAACTTTAGAAAAATAACTATTCCCAGAGTGCTTGTATGGGAATAGTCCAGAGATTGTCATCAAAACATCCCATTTGATCACCTTGATACAAAACAATTCCTCTTAGAAACTTCTTTTTTGTGAGAGATTTGAGATGCCTCAATCCTTTTAGATCATTTGTATCGATCGAATGCGTGCTTTTTACTTCGAT
>JAAKFC010000067.1 GCA_011065225.1 Chlamydiota bacterium | reverse complement strand
GACCTTTTGCCTTGCCATCACTTATATCTTTCCTTTCAGGGAGCTACGGCTTCAATCTGCACATCTTTTTGCCTCGCTTTTCCCTGCCAAGCAAAGATATAAGTGATGACAAGGCTTTTGCCCCATACTATAAAGTTACAGAAATAATTAATAGAGAGATTTTTTATCTTTAGCCATATGAGTTTTTTCTTCCTAAGAGGGTGTATGCGAATTCATTCCGCTGCCAACAAAAGCCCTCTTTTCCCCTATAAGACGTTCTTCGAACTCCACAAACTCAATTTGAGTTTGCTCCGTCCTCCAGAACGTCTTCTAGGAAAAAAACTTGGCTTTTGGCAGCGAAAGCAATTCACATACACCCTCTAATCGAAAGCCATCAGAAAATTAACCTCTGTCCAATTCAGTAGAGACAAATAGAAGAAGGGATAATTTACCTAGTAAAATGCAAGTACTGATTCTTTGGCCTCTTCTCGTTTTTCTTTGGTTCGTGCTTGTGTTTCTTCTATTGTTTGGCTTATATAAACAGCAAGTGTGGGATCGAAATATTTATCATAATAATTTTTCAAATAGATAATCTGATTTTCTAAAGGGGGATTGGAATCATCTATGATGTTTTGACAGACTTCATCGTCATAAGCGATGAGAATAAATTTATATTTGAGATCTAAAATAAAGGCTTTAACTTTTGAGCGTAGGGCTCCGTTTTCAAGGGTAGTGTTATCTTCTGAATTAAAAGGACACCCTATTCTCGTTGCAATACCAGCCCATAAAAAGTTATCACGAGAGTAGATTTTCCAAACTTTGCAAACCCTTTCGCAGTTACTTAAATCATTTAGAGGTAAGTATTGAAGAACTTCTCTTCTTAGTTCAGGAATAGAGAAAAGAAGAGCAGTTGAGTTGACACACACTTTTTAGAACCTCCTGCTTGATGAATTTTAAATAACAGCATTTATTAATTCAACTTGTCTATTTTTCTCTCAGCTTTTCTGAAAAAGTAAGAGAGCGGGTTGAGTGGTTACTGACTCTCTTCTTTTCCATTAGAGGAAGATTCTTCTATTTTCAGGGAAGGTTGTTGTTCAGCTAGTTTTGCAAAAAGCTCCGAGTCTTCTAACTTTATTCCTGAAATTTTACCCCAGTATTGAGAATAATCATGATTTCCATAAATGATCCATTCAACAGGATTAGTAATTGCATTGCTCAAATAACTTTGAACTGTAGCTTCCAAACAAATTTTAGTATCTAAATAGAGTTTTTTGCGGAGCTCTTTATAAGATTTACGAGCTTCTTCATCATTTTTTGTCACCGATTTTGCAATTAATTTAGAAAGGGGGTTGCCAATAACTGCAGCAGCACTTCCTCTAGAGAATGTTTCCAATATTCCAAAAATAGAATTTGCAACAAGTACTAGCTCAGCCCCTATTACGACAAAGTCAAATTTGTATTTTTGCTTCCATCGTACAATATCTCTGAATCCCATCATAGCAACTGATCTTTCATAGATATCACCTTGATATAATGTTTCCATTTTTTTGTTTTCTTTAAGATTCCCAAATCCAACTTTACATTCACGAGATAAATCGAAAGTGCGAGTTTCATTATCTACTTCAACAGATATCTCTATCTTTTTATTCCCATCCGTCACATCTTCTATTTTTTGAACCGCAGATTCTCCTTTTTCTTCTATGGCTTTCCATTGTTCTTCGATTGATTTGAGGGAATCTTGTGTTAATTTCCAAGAATGGTTTCCCACTTTTTTTTGGATTTCTTCAGTCAGATCCACTTGAAACCAATAGCCTTCTTTAGTAGAAAATAGTACTCTTACTCGTTCCTGCCCATCAGGAGCTTTTGAAAAATCATTAAACCTAATATATTGCGCTGGAGTTGTAAGTTGGTGTTCGTATCCTTTTCGCTCTAAATCATGGGTATTTAAGTACACACCTGTTAACCCTAATAATGTCCTTGAATAAGTTATGCAATTATCTGGATTAACAAACATTTTTGTTTTTCCAATGTCATTTAAATCAGAATAAAAGCCATCTTTCTTTTTAGAATATTCGAGAATAATAGATTTGCTTGGAGTTAGATAAATTTTTCCAGTATTTTTCTTTAGTTGCGATAGAATCGTGTTACAATGAAGTTTCATTTTATCTTCTAATTCGGGGGCTTCTTCAAAGTAGTCACAACATTCTTTCCAATTATTGAATTCTCTTGCTTTAACATATTTTGCAAGTTTTGAATCGCCTCCTAGTAAATGAAAAAAAATGATTGGTTTTCCATTCTTTTGTTTTTTAATTTGCCAATCTACTAGATCAAAAATCTTCTGAACTTTTTCTTTAGATCTTAACCAAGTTTCGGTTTTACCCGAAAATAACACCTCATTTTCCCGGTGTATATTGAAAACTTCTCGTTTTACTTCTGTTTGTCCAGAATTTGTCAAATGTATATATTCGAGGAATGGAATGGGATAGCTTGTTCCTCTAATACCTTCAATGGCTAGCATGGCATGCCCAAGGGGACCGCGTGCGGAAATTAAACTTACAGCCCAGTTATTTGCATCTATAATGGTTTTTTTGTCTATTCTACTAATTTCTTTGACGGATTTAAATAATTCAGGTGGTATATGGGAGAATGGATCAATAAGAGTGATTTCTCTATTAAGAACAGGAAACTGCGTTGCTCTTTGGGTTGATTCATTAAAAAGTTGCCAAATCGGATGCGGGTTTTTGAAAAATCGCACCAAATTATTTGGGGATATCCGGAATTCCTCAGGCTGATCTTCTAAATTAAGATAAAACTCACCATTTTCCAATAAGACTGGTTGAGTTTTTAAGAGGGCAGAAATTTCCTCCTCATTCAGTCCTAAAGAGCATCTTTCTTCTTGAGTTCCATTATATATAACTAGTGTATATTCATTACCCTTTTTGAAAATGGATATTTCTTTATGATCAACAGTCCATTTACGAAGACAATGTTCAGCAACCTCTTGATTTTGATCAACAACTTCAAGAGGTTGCTCCATTACTCTGTTTGATAGAGAGACAGACATGGTATTTTTTCCTAATTTTTAGCAAAACAAGAGAAAATAGGATCTACTGAAGAATTCACTTTTTGTTCTGTACATTTCAAGCAAGAATTTGATGTATCAATGGATGTATCAGTTGACCTATGGGAAAACTTTTTTGAAGATGTTTCTGAAGAATCTATACAATTATCGATTGATTCCTTGACAGTATCATCAATATGTTCAGCAGTAGCTTCTACACAAAAATTTATTGTTGGATGTGCAACAAATGTAGTGAATCTAGGAAGGTGAGGATCAATTTTTTTTTTAATTGCTTCGCCAACAAATGGAGCTAATGGTTGAGCAGAGGGGACTACATATTTAATACCTTCTCTGACCACTTCACCTATTTTCTCTATAGCGGTGTCTGTTTTTGCATTTATACCATCTTTCAATTGATCAGGATTTTGCAATACAATAGTAATTCGAGGTGCAGTAGGGGTTTGCACAGGACTGGACATATCGTCTCCTAGGTTGTAAGGGATTCATTTTTTCAGCCACTAGCTTTGTAAGTGAATGTTCTTTTCTATTATCTGGAATAGAAACAACAATCATAGAGAAGTTCACCTTTTTCTGCAACCTATACAAGTTTTATTTTGCCTTTAGCATTTCATTCTGTAACAAAAAACATTTTTTTCAGTATGAATTATTGATGCAGTTAGATACAATTGTTCGATATTCTTCAAGTGAAAGTTTTTAAGGAGGCGATATATGTCTATTCAAGAGAGCCAAGCAAGATTAGATGGCCTGGATATTTACCCTTGGCAGGTTGGTCCTAAATCATCAGTAAGCCTACATGGTTGGCAAGAAATTACAACATGGAGAGCAGAGGATAAAGGGAAACTATGGAAAAAAGTTGTGGCCAATGCTGGATATTTTGGTGGAGGAATCTTTGGAACGGGGGAAACAGCTGGAAGGGGGATTTTTTCCTATATTGTTGGAAATTCTTTATCAAACAAAATTGGAGGATACGCAATCCCATTAATTGTAGGCCTCTCTGGTGGAAAAGAAAAAGGATTGAAAATCAGAGATAATTACACACAAGCCAAGAATTGGTGCCATAAAAGCTTTGATAATACATTACAAGGAATGGTTCAAGGATTTGTTAGTTCAGGAACAAATATTTTTTCTCATGATGTGAATACCAAGTTCGCCCTTTTGTTAAAGGCAATGTTAGATGGTGAGGGTGAACGTTTGATCGAAAGGTTAGAAGACGTCAGTCCTATTACTTTAGCTTTTCTTATTGCAAGCTTAGGTAGTGGATCTGTATTTGGGATTGTGAAAAAGTCAATTTCTATATCTGCAGACTTGGCCATAGGAGAAGGGCTTAGAAGATTAAGCGATAGTAATGATGGAAACGAAAATGATCAAATTAAGGAATTCTATCAAACTATCAACAAGATTCTCGAAGATAAAGTGAATGAGAAAAACCAAGAATTTAAAAAGCATCTTCAAGAAATGATGTCCATGACTAAAGAAAAAATGTTAAAAGTATATGGAAAGTATCTTTTCACTGCTCAGCACATTAAAAATATTCTTAAATCTCAGGTGGAAATAAATTACGCGCTGCTAAAAGAAATTGAGAAAGGTAGAGATGCCTTAATAGAATTATCTGGCTCTATGCATTATGCAAGTTGGCTTCTTGCTGCACAGATAAAAAATATAGAGGAAATTGATAAGATTCCAGATTGTTTTGAAAATGATCCTATTTTGTCAAACTGGAAATGTCCCATTACTCAAAAACCCATCAGATATTTGCAAAAGGTTAAAGACTTTAATATTTATTATGAACGAGAAGCGATCAATCAATGGATAAGGAATAGGCATACGATATCAGAAATAGATGAAGGGGACAAAAGTGAAATAGGTATAGAAGAAGTTCCACCTGGATGGCCAAAAGATATTCAATTTAATTCGAAGCTCTTGGAAGATTCACATGAACTACAAAACGAGATTGATGATAGGCTGAAAGAAATTCTTCGCGTATGTGCGAAGAATTTTATTGAAACATTTATACGTTTCTTTGGTTAAAAGGGGAGAGGGGATTTATTCTATCGGTTTTTTCGGAATCAATCATTATCTGAATCTGAACAGTCATATTCTCTAGAATATGGAGGTGCTTCTATAGGTTTTGTATTCCAGTTTGGGTCTTCGATACAATCTTGGCAATCATCATATTGTAAAGTAGTTATGCCAAAGCAAATACTAGTTATTCCTAAAGGAATCAAAGGGGGTTTGAAACAGCAAAGTATTCCCACTGCTATTAATCCTACTCCAAGGATTTTAACAGCTATTTTATTTGTTCTATCTTGGTTTGGGGAATTTATTCCATCTACTCTTCTCTCTCCAAAATTGGGATGAGATGTTAATTCCTGACTTTCTGTAGAAGTTGAACATGAATGACGATTATGAATAGATGAAGTGCTCATTTTCTTTCCTTTGTTTTTCTTAATATACTTGTATTTTAGTTTTAAAAACTTCAATTAGCTTACTGTTTATATGGGTTTTTTTGCAATGCAAAAAGCTCTAGAAATAAGGGGGATTTATTTCCTTTCAAATAAATACTAACCCCAAACGCAAGTAAAATCTTCATGTGTTAGTCTTGCTTCAATTGTTAGCTTGTAAACCTTCCCAAGTTTTAGCTCCATGCAGGTCTAAGAAGTCGAGGAATTGATTCAATTCTTCAGAAGGAGTTCTTTCATTTTTTTGTTTCAAGATATCAAATAGGGTTAACGGTGTTTTATTTTCATATGTAAATAAATAAAAAATTCGCACATCAAAATTGGGGTTAAAATCGTGTAAAAATAAAAGACTTAAGATTTTTTTACATGATGGCAAAGCTCCAGGAATTCTGCAAAGAATTTTACTAATCTTAAAGCATACAAACAAATTCAGAGGATTGGCTGAAAATACTTCTATTTTTATTAGTCTTGTTACTGTTGCATTCTCCGATGGATTTACTTGAAGGCCATAGTTCAACATGAATTTTAGAACCTCATAGGAAAATCTTAATCTATAATTTCTATAATATCTCGTTTTAAATGGAATAATGTCGTTCCATTTATGTATCAATAAATAAAAAATTAAATTAAGTTTATTAGTTACTTCAGAAGTTACTGCACTATTAGAGAGATGCTTAAATCCTTTTTGCACTAAAGGAGAACAAATTAAATGCAATAGCTTGATTTTTTCTTCATTTGTAGGCAATAATAAGAAAAAATAGCGAGCAAAACAGTCAAAATTAGAAATTTCGATCCCATTTTTATTCAAAAAAGGAATGGACTCTTGTAGATCATTTTCAATGGCATAACTAATAGGGCATGTATTTCTAGACTCAGCTTCTTCTACTATGATCATGAATTTTTTGATCCTTTTATCATCTTTTGCACTAATAATCTTCTTGAGAATACCGTTTCCGTTTTCCAATCTTTGCTCAAAATTCCCAGGAGGGGAATTAGGATCTAAATCTAATATCTTTTGTACAATACTCTTGATAGATTTGAAATTTTTTTTGATGGAAGAATCGGGATAGATGTCATTATTTTTTAGAAATGCAAGGCTTTTATCAAGTGACATAGATTGGGCAGTAGAATTTAAGATATTTGAATTCGTTGTGATAGTCATGGGAAAAATTATAGCAAAACTTGGGGAAAAACTATTTAATTTATTCAGCCACCCAAGTTGCTACCCTTAAGTCGGAAGTCACCTCTTGACTTATCTCTCTAGTTAACAACCTGTTAAAAAAATCCCTCCATGGAATTGGGGCCTGTGAATTGTCCCAGGGATCGTTTAAGATGAATGTCTCCTTGTTTTACGTAATAGGCTCGGATTTGGGGTATGACAATCAATAGTTAAATTTTTCTTCTCAATTTCTCATTGCGCTCAGACGCTTGGCTTCTTTCATGCTCATTTCTATCTTCTCCTTCATAGGCCACCTTCCAGGTCCTTGAGCCTAGCAAAGGTGACATTTCTACTTGCAATAAATATTGCTTTTAAATAACCATGACTATGGTTCTTTTATTTAGGAGAGAAAATTTATGACTGCAGGTGCATATCTTTATAAAGATAATTTTGGTTCTACGAATATTATTGTCCCTGATACGCGTGAAAATAGAAGAATACTTGCTCAACAGGAAAAAGAATTAGGTGAAAATATTAAAAAATTAACTAATAACGCAGCAGGAAGAGCATTTGGGATTGCAGGTTGTGGTTGTTTTTTACTTGTAGTAGGAATTGTTTGTCTTACTTCAGGAGGTAGTAAAGCAGCTGGGATAACTTTGACAGTATTAGGTCCAATTATTTCATGTGTGAGTTGTATATATCTTGCTGCTTGTAAACCATCTACAGAATCTGATATTGATATTTAATCTAAAATCGCATGATAGAGCAGGGAAAAACTTCTCCCCTATTCTTCTGAAGTCAATCCAGCTCAAAATTGCATGTTGCTTCATGACTTAGTGGTAGCGGAAGGTTTCGCTCCTTTTTTGATGAATGATGACATTTTTCTTATGGAGACGGGAATGGATAGAGAGATTTTTTATTCAGCGGTATGTGCTTTTTCTGCGCGAGCAAGCGCCATAAGAAAGGCAGCTTTTGCCCAATTAAGCGGGCAGATAGGGGAGGGCATGGGATGAATTCCTGAAGTTTCGAGAATGACTGTATTGATGCTTTCAGGAAGCTGCCAAGCTTTTAGCTTTTCTCCATTGGCAGCGATAGAATTGGGCCCTGTAAACTGTCCCAGGGATCGTTTAAGATGAATG
>JAAKFC010000066.1 GCA_011065225.1 Chlamydiota bacterium | reverse complement strand
AGGTGGTGACTTCTGTTTGGATGGGGACTTTTTGGGCAAGTGCCAAAAACTCTTCGCCATCTTTGCGAGTGAGATTGGCAACAGAGCGAAGAACTCGTTCTCCCCAGAGGATTTCATAGGGGAATGAGGGGATGTCGCTCATATGGATCCCTGCACAAACGACAATGCCCCCTTTTCGGACTGCTTTTAGCGCTATAGGAATAAGTGGGCCTACGGGAGCAAAAATGATGGCAGCATCAAGTTCATCGGGAGGGCTTGTTTCTGAGTCTCCCGCCCATACCGCGCCGAGTTTTTTGGCTACTTCTTGGGTTTTGATATCTCCTTTTCGAGTGAAGGCATAGATCTCTTTTTTCTGGTAGCGGGCAACCTGGATGAGAAGGTGGGCGGCTGCTCCAAAACCATAAAAGCCGATTTTTTTTGCATCTTTTGTCATTTTGAGTGAGCGGTAACCAATCATCCCTGCACAAAGTAAAGGAGCGGCATTTATTTCTGAATAGCCTTTTGGCAGAGGGAAAACAAACTCCTTATATGCCACAACATATTCAGCAAATCCGCCGTTGATATTGTAACCGGTAAAAGTGGGGTCGTCGCATAAGTTTTCTTCTCCCCGCGTGCAATAGGGACAGATGCCGCAGCTCTTTCCGAGCCAAGGAATGCCGACAAGAGAGTTGTCTTCTTCGACTATGCCGACGATTTGATGACCCATGACAAGAGGGAGTTTCGGATTTTTTAGCTCGCCATCAAAGATATGCAAATCTGTGCGACAAACGCTGCAGGCTTTTACTTTGATGCGCACCTGACCAGTCAGCGGCTCAGGAAGTGGAAGGTCTTGCAAAACGAGAGGTTTTTTTACTTCTTCAAGGACCATTGCTCTCATGCGAGTTTCTCCTTTTTCAAAAAGAATCCCAAAATAAATGCTATGAGAAAGGATGCCGGAAAACAACTCATGGCGATGGTGTAGGCTTCCCTAGGATAGACACGGACGTTTCCGAGCATTTGCCCAGTCCAGTTGAGGTCGAGTATATGCCCCACTAAAGGTTGCAAAACAACTGCTCCGATCACCACGATGAAGTTTGTGAAAGCAATGGCTGTCCCTTTTGCAAATTGTGGATTGATATCGATAGAATAGCTAAAATTGAGCAGTTCTCCAGAGGAGACAAAACCGGTGAGGAAAAAGAGAATGAAAAGCATTGCAATCGGGATATTAGAAATATAGACCACGATGCTCATCAAAAGAAAGCCCATTGCATTGGCTAGGAGGAGTATGATTTTTTTTTGCTGAATCTTGTCAGAAAAGATACCAATAAGGGGACCACCAGCTGCCCAGCCGAAGAAAATCATGGAAACAGCAAAGCCTGCCAATTCAGTTGAGATGCCATAGGTGGTTTTGATGAAGGGGACACCCCAAAGTCCTGCAAAGCTTGCGGTAGTGACAAAAAAGAAAAGAGCAACAAGAGCATTGAGCCAGCTATAGAAATTTCTCGTAACGACTCCTAGATTCTTGATCAAATTTTCTGAGGATTTTTTCGTTTTTTGATCGAATTTTTTCATCTCGGGGGGATCATTGCGGACGAGGAGATAGATCAGACCAGAAAGAATAAAGGCAAAGCCTGCCATGACAAAAAGGGAGACGCGCCAGCCAAATAAGTTGATTCCAATGCGCAAAGGTCCTTCTCCAAGAATGGCCCCCATCATGCCAATGGTGTTGGCAAGGCCGATCATGATGCCCCTTTTGCTCTCTTCAAACCAATGGGAGCAGATGTAGATCATCCCAACAAAGCCAAAAGAAGACCCAAAGCCCATTAAAAAACGGCCCATTGCAGCAATCCAGTAGTGATTGGCCATACCAAAAAGAAGGGTTCCAAGTCCTGCAGTGAAGGCGGCGATTGCAAGAAGTCTGCGTGCTCCATATTTGTCAGTGATCATTCCAACGGGAAGTTGTAATGGGGCATAAATATAGAAATAAAAGGCGCTCAGAGCCCCTATTGCAGTGGCATCGACAGAAAAGACATTCATCAAGTCGGGTATTATGACGCTCGGAAAAACCCGCAGGAAATACTCATAAAAGTAAAACGTGGCTGCAAGGGCCCAAATGACCCATTTCATACGATTAATTACTTTTGCCATAGTGGTTTAGGGGGTATTTCTTTCAAAAATAAAGTAAACACGAAGGAAAGAAGAAATGCGAGGGGAAAACAACTCATTGCAATTTTGTATGCTTCGGGGGAATAGGTGCGAATCCCATTTGCCATTTGTCCTGTCCAATTGAGATCAAGCAAATATCCAATAAAAGGCTGTATGAGTGCTGCACCAGCAATCACCATAAAATTTGTAAAGGCAGTAGCAGTTCCCTTGATATGCTCGGGATGGATGTCGATGGAGTAGCTATAATTCAAGAGTTGGGCGCCCGAAATGAACCCGACGAGAAAAAAGAGGGTAAAAAGGGTAAAGAGTGGAAGATTTGGCACATAGACGATGATTCCCATCAAGAAGGCTCCAGCAAGCGCTGCAATGGCCAAAAGTTTTTTTTTTTGCTGGAACTTATCAGAGATACTGCCAATGATTGGTCCCCCAAAGGCCCAACCAATAAAAATCATGGAGACAGCAAAACCGGAAAGTTCTGTCGAAATACCATAGATGGAATGAATAAAAGAAATACCCCATAGTGCAGCAAAACCGGGAGTCGATATGTAGAGAAAGAGGCTGGCTATCGCATTAATCCAAGAATGGCTATTTTTGCAAACCATCTTCAGATTTGCAAAAATTTTTTCAGTGGGCTTTTTAACTTTTTTATCATATTCAGCCATCTCGGGAGGCTCATTGCGTACAGTCAAGAATATGAGAGCTGCTAAAAAAAATCCCAAAACTCCAAGTTGAATATTCACAGAGCGCCATCCAAAAGCATCTATCATTTTACGTAAGGGACCTTCACCCATGACGGCTCCTAGCATACCAATAGAACTTCCCAAACCTAGCAAGATCCCTCTTTTTTTCTTTTCAAACCAGTGGGAACAAATATAGACAAGCCCAACGAAGCCAAAAGAGGATCCTATACCCATTAAAATACGACCGAAAGCAGCGATCCAAAAATAAGAGGAGATGGAAAAGAAAATGGCTCCCATACCAGCAACAAAAGCAGCAATGGCGAGAAGTTTGCGTGCGCCATACCGGTCAGTCAAGATTCCTACTGGTAATTGCATGGGAGCATAAATATAAAAGTAGAATCCAGACAGAGCGCCAATTGCTGTCGCATTGACAGAAAAGGCGCTCATGAGCTCAGGAACCATCACACCGGGTGCTACCCGCAAAAAATACTCATAAAAGTAAAAAAATGCGGCAAGGCCCCAGATGGCCCATTTCATTGGGTGAAAAGGCTTCTTCATTCGAAGTCGCGATCCATCACCGTTTTTCGACCATCGCTGCGTGCTTTTTCGATTGCTTTAACGCAAGCTTCTTCGACGACTTTTGTCAAAGCAGGCATAGCAGATGATGAAGTATTCATTTGCGATTTTTTCTTGACAAAAGCTTTGATTTTACTAACGACAACAAGAGTGTCACTCATAGGTTCCTCCCGAGTAAAAAGTTGCAATTTATCACCTGTATAACCATATTGCTAATTTATGGGAAAAATTTTTAAACGTGGGCTGATTGCTTTAGCTCCAGTTGCGATCAGTATTGCCATTATCATTTGGCTTTTGGGGACACTGGAAAGTGTTTTCCGCGTTCCGTTGGAATGGCTTGCCGGAGAATATTATTTTCCTGGAATGGGGCTTCTCGTTGCCATTATTTTCATCTTTTTCTTTGGGATCATTGTCAATAACTTCTTGATCCAAAAAATGACTGGGTGGATGGATAAACTTTTTGTTCGCATCCCTCTATTCAAAACTATTTATAATTCCATTGGGGACATGATGAGTTATTTTCAGCCCAAGGATAAGGAAAAAAGAGGAAAGATGGTGCAAGTCGAAGTGGGGGGACTGTGTTTTTTAGCTATCATGACTCGGGAGGATTTTTCTGATCTGCCTGAAGGTTTTGCAGGCGAAGATGATGTGGCAATTTTTATTCCTTTTAGTTATCAAATTGGAGGCTTTACAGCAACTGTTCCTAGATCAAAGATTAAACTGATCGATATGACCGTAGAACAAGGCATGCGTTTTATGGTCACCGCTGGTATGATCAGTGGCAAAAACCAAAAAAATGCTGAAAAAAAGCAATAAATTCTTAGAAACATCCCGACTTCTTCTCGAAGAGCCGAAAGAAGAGAATATAGATATGACAGCGCTGCTTTTTGCTGATCCAATGGTAATGCGTTATATTAGAAATGGTAAAACGCTGGAGTGTGAGGAAGCTTATAAGACCTTTCTCAAAAATCAAAAACATTGGGAAACATTTGGCTTTGGAAATGTTGATGTTTTTGAAAAAAAATCAGATGAACATATAGGGAGAGGATGTCTTGTGCATCCGGCCTATCAGCATGACTATCCTGATGTGGAAGTCGGCTATCTTTTACATCAAAAGTTTTGGGGGAAAGGTTTTGCAACAGAGATAGCAAGAGCTCTTCTAAAATGGGGATTCGAGAACTTGCAACTAGATACGATTATCGGTGTGACATGCAAAGAAAATATTGTATCGCAAAAGATTCTCAAAAAAGTGGGTATGCGCTTTCGTGGAGAAGAGATCTATCCTGGTACCGATTTCAAGAGCTATTTCTTTAGTGTTGACCAAGATAGTGCTGTTTGCTAATCAGAAGGTATGAAGACCTTTTTTTCGAAATTTTCCCATTTGAGTAAACGTTTCCTTGTTGGGGATTTCAAACAGCTTCTGATTTTTCTCATTTTGTTATTCATCTTCCGTCCCTACGATATAGGGGTTAATTACATCACTATCTGGCATCTGTTTTTTACCGGAGTGTTGCTTGCAGCGATTTTTAATTGCCATCATACACCTACAGTAAAAGTTTTGGCGTTGGTATTGGGCATTCCCACGTTCATTTTGAATTGGTGGAGTTTGTTTGAGCTCTCAGAATGGCTCTTCATTGCAGGACTTGCATCCTCTTTGGTTTTTCTCGTTTTTTCGATCTTTTCTCTTCTCAGTCGTGTACTTTTAGGAAAGGTAACGGCAGATATTCTGCGAGGTACCATCTGTGTGTATTTCATGATCGGTTTTGCCTTTGCAATTGTCTATACACTCATGCAGCTTACTCATCCGGGATCATTCAATGGCCTTGCGGAAAAAGCCGCACTTTTTCCTCATGGTCATTACCACGCGGAAATGGTCTATTTCAGTTTCATTACTTTGCTTGCAATTGGATATGGTGATATCACGCCAGCTGGTGACGTCGGGCAGATGTTTGCTGTCTCAGAAGGTCTTGTTGGGCAATTCTATCTGGCTATCTTAGTCGCCCGTATGGTTTCAGTCTATGCTCGTAGGGCCCAAGCTCAAAGTCAACCCAAATCAAAATAAAATATATATTTTTGAGAAATATCTCTTCTGATAGAATTAGAATTCCAATTTAGGAGTTTTTTTATGATATTAATAAACAATCTTTTGCTGTTTTTTGCTTTTATGATATTTTCCTCGCATGAGGCTATCGAAGAAGTAAATAATCCACCTAAGGTCTCTGAGATGATAGAGTTATCCCTTGATGACGAGACGAGGCTTCAAGCGAGCGACCTTCCCCGCTAGTTTTGCTTCCTCGACGGCGTCGACGACTTTGTCGACGTCCTTATAGGCGTCAGGCATCTCTTCAGAAACGGTTCGGCCCGAGGTGGCCATGACTGTGACCCCCTGTTTCTCCATATAATCGAAGATATCTCTTCCCTTCCAACTTTTGGAAGATTTGACGCGGCTACGAGCTCTTCCGGCTCCGTGGCAAGAACTGCAAAAAGTGATGGGATTGGCCATGCCCACCATGAGGTGGCTGGCCCTTCCCATATCACCTGGTACGAGAACGGGTTGGCCGGTTTTTTTAAAGATGGGGTTGAGCTCTTCGGCACCAGGACCATAGGCTCTTGTTGCCCCTTTGCGATGGACGCAAAGGCGCCGTTTTTCCCCTTCTACTTCATGAGTTTCAAATTTGGCAATATTGTGACAGACATCGTAGAGAAGGCGAATTTTTTCAGGGGCAATACCTAAGATGTCTTTAAAAGCTTGACGTACTTCATGGAGGATGGTCTGCCGGTTGTTGAAGGCAAAATTGGCAGCCATTGCCATGCCGCGGAAGTACTCTTGCCCATCTTGGCTTTGGATAGGCGCTGAAACCAACTGCGGATCAGGAAGATCTTTAGCATAGCCTTTGCCCATAAAATCATCGAGAGTATCTTGACAAACTTGATGACCAAAACCGCGTGATCCCGAATGGATGAGAAGATATAGTTGCCCTTTTTCAACACCCCATGCTTTTGCAATTTCAGGGTGATAGATCTCTTCTATTTCACCGATTTCGACAAAGTGATTTCCCGAACCGATTGTGCCGAGCTGGTTTTTCCCACGTTCCTTCGTCACTGCCGATACGGCCGAAATATCGGCTTCTTCGATGAGCCCATTGCTCTCAATGTGCTCTAGATCTTCTGGAAAGCCATGCCCCTGTTCAATAGCAAAGCGCACTCCTTTGCTGGCAATTTCTTCATAATCGCGCTCGGAAAGACCGCGTGTTTTTTTGTGCCCACGCCCCACTCCTGAAGGGACAAGTTCAAAGATCCGTTTTAAGAGTTTTTCGCCATGGGCCCCTTCGATGCATGAGAGGGTTTCAGGGATTATCGCGAGACGCACTCCACAGTTGATGTCATAGCCCACACCGCCAGGACTGATGACTCCACTTTCAGGATCTATTGCGGCAACACCGCCAATTGGAAAGCCATATCCCCAATGGATGTCGGGCATGGCGATGCTATGCCCCACAATCCCTGGCAAAAAAGCCACATTGCGGACTTGCTCAAGAGGTCTTTCAAAATCAATCTCCGTCATGATCTCTTCTGTTGCAATGATGAGACCAGGAACGAGCATTCCCTCCTCTTTTTCCATTAAATAGGTTGCTGGGCCAATTTTTTTGAGCTTAAACATCAACAATCATTTCCCATTTTAAAGGTTTTTCCTCCGTGAGTTTCCCATGATAGCTAACGGCTTTAAAAGGGCAACCGATCTCTTGATCGGATTTCGTAATCATTTGATTTAGGGCTCGTACGACTGCATGAAGATCGGTTATTTCGCTATCTTGGAGATAGGTGATAAAATGGGGAAATTTAAAACTCATGGCCAGTGCGCCATGAAGGTAAAGTTCCCGGTAGTTTTGACCGTGAACATAAAAACCAATGTCGGCTGTGTGTTCGAATTCTTCAAAGGCGCAAATGAGGGGAAGTTCCCAGATGGAAGGGTAGCTCAAATTTCCAATGCTCTCATAAAGATGAATCCCGGTGATCATTACTGGCAATGGCTCAAAAACCTCTTCCCACTCTTTTTCTACAAAGGGGGTGCGTGCAAGAGTGATATGGGATAAGAAGGGACGACGATCGACGGGATATCCCAAATTTTCAAGCCAATCGAGTACTTTTTCTTGGTAGGTTCCAATCTTTTCTCCATCGGTTAGCCAGTGAACTTGGTTGGATACGACTCGGGGTTTGAGATCTGGCAAAAAGAGGAGTTTGTCACAGACCCCAACAGGACCAATAGGAAATTCAGGCTTTGGGAAGTCAGAGAGTGCTTTTTCATCAAAAGGGCGGTTGCCCAAGAATGCTAGAGTGAGATGTCGCGCGGATTCTTCAATGATTCGTCCCTTTGGATATGACGTCGGCCAAGGGGCATCGACTGAAAAACCAAAAAAAAGACGT
>JAAKFC010000065.1 GCA_011065225.1 Chlamydiota bacterium | reverse complement strand
CTACCTGTTTCGCTCCTAAGAAAATAGAATTGAGAAAAATAAACATTCTTCCACCCAATTGTGTTGAGTGGGTCATAAAATTATCAAAAGAAAATGTTTTTATAAAAGCCTTTATGTTTTGTGGAATTTGCAAAAGATGATTCACTTCTTTGATATAGGCATAGAGATGTTGTGATGAAGAGACTAGAGACTGATCTAAGAAATGGAGAAATGGTTTTTGAGTGGGCTTTCGTCTCGCGATTTTATGAGAAAGATTTTCGACTGGTTTTAATAGAGTTAGGAGGGTCTCTGTTGAAAAAGGATCCACCCAGAAATTTCGGACATGTTTTTCCATTCTGGTCGAAAAACATCCAGCAACTCGAGCAGTGACCTCCCCTCCTACATGATATCCTGATTTCAAAAGAGGAATCACAATATGCTCAGAAAAACCATCACATAAGGAGTTGAGAACTTCGTATCCCCAAAAGAGAAATGATGTTTCTTTCGACTCTATTTTATTCATTTTAATTATTTATTAATTTAAACCATTACTAAAGGCTATATTATAATATAATAAACTATTAAACCACAATAATGTATAAAATTTTTATTTATAAAAATCTTTTCTTGATAAATTTGATTACTGGGACAAAGTTCCTCCGATCCAAGAGATTAGAGAGCTCTAGAAGGGTCGAAGCCTCTGGATCAAATTTTTTTTCATAATCCTGATAGAATCCATGCAGAGTGGGTGTCATACAGCGAATCCATAAATAGGCACCAGCAAAATGAAGAGCAATTGAAGAGATGCGGATCACTTCAGGGGGAAGATCCTGAATGCCAGTAACTTGTGTAAAGGCATGTTTTGCAAGGAGATAGGCTCCTGCTCCCAAAGCAATATTTAAGCCTGTGCTAATAATTAATGTAATTGACTTACGTGCAATGGCTTCTGCAACTTTTGCAACCACTTTATGTCGAATCTTCCTTTCATTTTTATCAATGACCCGATGGGCTTTTGCTATGAACGCGTTGTGAAGATCTGTGCGGGCACGTTCCAAGGTTTCCCCGATTTTTACAAGAGCCTGCTTCACAATGGGCATATATTGAAGAGGAATCTCTACTGCTTTGACGATCAGATGAATGAGGGCTAGAAGGCCGTCTTTCACTTTAGCTGTAGAAATCTTTACCCATTGCCAAATCCATCCAGCAAGAGATTTAGGCTTCTTTTGAGGATCATTCTTGACTGTTTCAGAAATGAGATAATCTCGAAACTTTTGAGGAATGCGCAAAAGATCATTGAGATCTCCAGTCACAACATGAATATGCTGAAAAAAGGCAATAAATGCCCTATCGAGAGGATGCAGTAACCGATAAGAAACGGGTTGTCGAATCGCGATAATCCGTGCTTTAGACTGGATCCAGATGCCAATTTTGAGCATTGTCTTTGTCGATATGGGATCATGCCAGACATCATCCACCCAAAGGCCGAGTTTTGGGTTAAAATAACTAGTTACTTTGACTGCAGCGCTTCCAATTCCGCTATAGGCCCATTTTATGGGGGTAATCAGCAGTTCTGTTGCACGAAGGGAAATCGGACGAATCAAGAGATAATTGGGATCAAAAAAATACGCTTTTTCCCGACGAATTTGGGTATTTCGCTGGAATTCTTCGTATTTCCCATAAAGCTTTCCATAATAGTTGAGATTATGCGTAATCATAGCTAGTATTATATTTTCTAAGTTATTTAATATCAATAAACTAAATTTTTTAATAATTAGAAATAAAAAACACCTGTCTGATGACAGGTGTTTTGTAAGCAGCAGCAATAGCTTTCTTATTTCTTGTTCAACTCATTGATTTCTTGCAGATTGTGCTCGATTTCAGATTTCATAATAAAGAAGTCAGAGGCAAATTTCGTCTTTTCTTCCATATCTTTTGTTGAAATGAAACGCCCTTGCATTTCCATCATCTCGTTTTGAATGCGCATATTATGCGATTCGAGCTCTTTGATTCGCTTGATACGCTCTTCATTTCTGAGATAGATCTTCAAGATCTCCCCTGTATTTCGAGCAATAATGATTTTGCGATGTTCAACATCAGCTAGGATTGCAAGAGGATCTGTGCAATTTGCAAGCTCTTCTTCCTTTGCTACAATCTCTCTTTGCAAGTGATCGTTTTCTTCTTGCAGCTCACGAACTCTTTGAACGCTTGAGCCTTGAAGATTCAATCGATCGTGTCCAGCATAAAACTGAGCACGTTCAAGGATAGAAAAGCTCTGAGAGGTGTTTGCAGCGCTGTTAGTAGCATTTTTTGCACTTTCAGCGAGAATTGCTTCCATCTCTTTCTTGATCTCTTCTTGTTTTATTTCATTCACAACTGGAGCCTTTACTTGCACCCTTGGTGCTTTCCTATTATTGCCCCCGCTGCCTTTGATTACACGTGCAGGCATAAATTCTTCCTCCATAAAATTCGATGGTCCATCATATGGGTAAGAGGTTTTCCATCATCATACCCAAGTCAATGCAAAAGTTGAGAATTTTGCCAAAGCTTGCACGCTAGATTTTTGCCCCTTGAAGCAGGCCCTATTCTAATGAATAGAGTCGATGAAAAAGGGTAAAAAGATTGCTATGCAAGGGCCAAGCAAAAAACCAATCTTTGAATTGATTTGGGTATAAAGACGGCTTTTTATTCCTTACCTATAATCTCATTCTAATTAATAAAAATTAAATTTGTCAAATTAAGTTTAATTAATAATTTCCATCTTTAAACAGTAGCTAGTTAAGAAAGATTATTTTTTCTTTTTTTGTTATCAGACTTTGATTTTTTCTTCTTTTGGGGAATTTTCGCCCCTGATCGCCTTGCCCCGTCTAGAGCAATAGCAATGGCTTGCTTTTGAGGACGCCCTGATTGGACGAGCTCCCGAATATTCTCACTGATGACTTCTCTTGATTTCCCCTTCTTAAGTGGCATTTTTTTACTCCTTTTATTTCCGTAATGCTATAATTATGAATTAAAGAAAATAGGTATTTATGAAAAGATTTCTTTATTCTTTCTTAATGTTTCTTCTCTGTGGATTTCCCCTATCATCATGGGCAAATGAGAAGAAAGAAACACAATCTGTTGTCATTATAGGAAGTGGTGTAGGAGCTCTTACCTCTGCAGTTTACCTGCAACGTGCTGGAATCAATACTCTCGTCATGGAAGGACAAGACCCAGGTGGTGCAATTGCACAATCTCCCAGTGTCCAGAATTGGCCAGGTGAAACGGAAATTCATGGGCAGACATTAGTGGAAAAGATCCGCAAGCAAGCGGAGGAAAATGGGGCTAAGTTTGTTTCAAAAGAGGTCATTTCAGTCGATTTCAAAAAACGCCCTTTTTCCATCACTGCAAGAGATGTCTATGACCATGAGAAAGTAGAAACAGTAGAGGCCAAGGCTTGTATAATCGCAATGGGATCAAACCCTAAGCTTCTTGGTGTACCAGGGGAATCAGGAGAAGGGGGCTATTGGACACGTGGGGTTTATAGTTGTGCCGTTTGCGATGGTGCTCTCTATAGAGGAAAGACAGTCGCTGTCATCGGAGGAGGAGATTCAGCAGTTTTAGAGGCCGATTATCTTTCTAAAATCACGAAAAAAGTCTATGTGATTCTTCGTTCTGATCACTTCCGCACAGTAGAAATTTTGAGAAAAAATGAACTGATCAAAAAAGACAATGTTGAGGTTCTTTATAATACAAAAATCGATCAGATTGCTGGAAATGGGCAAAAAGTGACTCATCTCAATCTCTCAACAAAAAACGATCTCCCTATTGATGGGGTCTTTGTTGCAATTGGAGCAAATCCCAATTCAACAATTTTACATAACCAACTCGATTTAGATGCAAATGGCTATATCCAACTCCAAGAAGATCAGCAGACTTCAGTTCCTGGAGTTTTTGCCATTGGAGATGTAGTAGATCCTGTCTATAAGCAAGCTATTTCCGCTGCTGGAGATGGCGCAAAAGCAGCTCTCCAAGTTGAGAGATACCTATCATCCGGAGAATCAGGAGTGCATAGAACTTCTGCAATGCCTTTAGGTGCTCAATTGGCTGAGCTTTCTGACACAAAGGAATTATATAGCGCTATTGGAAAAGGTGGCTCACCTCTTTTTGTTGAGTTTTATTCACCTAGCTGCGGCCCCTGTAAACAACTTGATCCTGAGTTAGAAAAGGCTGCAGGTAAATACAGCGAAAAAATCCGCTTTTTGAAAGTTGATGTAACGAAATTTTCTAGTCTTGCCAACACCTATAATGTATATGGAGTTCCCACACTGATAATTTTCGATAAGCAAGGAAAAATAGTCAAAAGAGCAACAGGTTTTGATGACATCCAAAAAACTCTAAAAAATTTAGATGATTATACTTCTAAATAAGTCTACCCATCGCTATGCTTTATTGACATGCAATGTCCTTGCCATAGTGGTTTATCTTACCCAGAGTGTTGTGAGCTCTATCACATAGGGAAAGAACTTCCTGAATCAGCATTGCAACTGATGCGCTCTCGTTATAGCGCTTACGTCAAGAAAAATGCCGATTATATCATCAAGACAACTCATCCTGACAACCCTTCTTTTTTAGCAAATCGAGAGGAATGGAAAGAATCGATTCTCTTTTTTTGCAATCGAACAGAATTTCGAAATCTTAAGATTATTGAAGTGCTCGAAGGCAACCAAGAATCTTTCGTCACTTTTTTTGCACATCTTTTTCAAAACGGGAAAGACACCTCTTTTCAAGAGTCGAGCCGCTTTTATAAAGTGGGAGATCGCTGGCTTTATCATTCGGGAACTTTAGAGACGCCATAAATTTTTTTCTTTTCAAATTTTTATCTCACGTGTTAATCTTCTTATCAACTTTTATGAACCAACTTACAAGAGAGAAGTATGATGAAAAGAGCCTTAGCTAGAATGCTTTTCACAAGCTTTGTCATGCTGGCAATTGCTGGTAATGCAGAAGAAGTCCTTCAAGATGAAGTGACTTCCAATTTAGAAGAAAATGTCGTGGTTGATTCTCGTCCCCTTTCACCACAAAAGAAGGAACTTTTGGAAAAACAACGACAAACTGAGTCAGAACAATCAGAGGAACTCTCTAAAGAGGATGCCATTGAGCTCAGTAGTCTTATCATCCCTATCAAAGAGAAAGAGTTTATTGCTCTAGCTTCTCATCATATGAATCACACCGCGACAACGATTTCCCCTTCTCTTTATCATTGGATCGACTTCTTTCCTCAGGATAACATCGTCAAGACAGAAGATGGAGCTGAATGGATCTATGACAATAGTGATAGCTACATCCAACGCACTTGGCGCCCAGGAGATACAATCGTCATTTCGCCAAAAGGACGCTGGTTATGGGGATCGAATTATTCCTACGTAATGACAAATAAGGACTTGGGGACTGCTATCGATGTGAATCTCTTTCTCGGCCCCATTGCTTTTGGAAATTATAGCACTTGGATAGTGGGAATCGATTACAATCTCGGACAAATCTATCTCCTCAATGGACAAGGAGAGAAAACGGTATGGGAAATTTCTAATATCGATCTCTATCTTTTTAAAGACTGGGAAGTCAATGACACGTTAATTATGGGACTAAATGATAGCTGGTTTTGGTGGCTTTCTTCCTATAACCACATTGTTATCAATGTCAATATGAACCACACCGTTCGTGCAAGACAAATCTCTTCGACTCCCAACTCCCGACCCGAAGCCGCCGCATAAGAGGATTAGTATGGATAATGATATTAAAATAGCTGGCTTGAACACAGCTCAACAACTAGAGACACTGCACAGCAAGGAATTTGGCGGCAGTGAAGAAAATAACAACTCAATAACTGTTACGATCCTAAAAATTTTAACGATCATCGCGGGAGTCTTTTTTGCGATGCTTTCAGCAACAAGTCTCCCACCGGATATGGCGTTCGTTAGCATCACATTGATTGCTGTTACAGTAGCTGCGCTCGTAACGGGAGCAGAAAAAATCGTTGCTGTCTTTCCGAGAAGCATCTGGATCTGGAGAAGCCATTATCCATCTACAACCGTTCACCACTACCATGAGCCTGTTCCTAATTGGTCGTGGTATAATCCTGGGACATGGAGAAGATCTCTATCCAGAACCGGAGGAGGGGGACATTCTGTCCATGAAACAACCAGTCCGCATAGAAGCAATCAACCAAGCAGGCCAACAAAATCATCATTTTGGAGATCATGGGAAAGCTCTCCAAGCTCTAGCAATCCACAATGCAACAATTTTCCAGACCCTTACAATCGCAAATTCTGTAGTAACAGTGAATGTAAAGGCGGGCATACTGGTAGGGGTAGCAGACATCATAACTCACCTTATGCTGGCGGTACGCCAAATAATGTAGCAAAAGGCAGTCAGAAGCATGATCAAAGAACTACAACACGCACAGGAGAGGTTCTAGTGGGAAATCGGCGAAGAGGAGGATGACATCCCCAGTGCAAGGAGGAGGCTCTCCCCTCTCATTGCCCTATTCTGAGCAATATTCCCCCGATTTTACGAGAATTTTTCAAGCGATTCTATCTTCAGGTCCTAACAAAGATCCCAATAATGTAGCACAGGAGATACTCACCTCCGAAGAGATTATTTTTTTATTTTGTTCAATTGAAGATTACGAGGATCTAGAAAATTTATTTATAGAGTTCTTAAAAATTCAAAAAGCATCCCTAAAGGAAAAAAAGCAGTGCATGAATGTTTTAGATACTATCTATGTAGACGCACTGTACGGAAGTTTTTTGCGGCAGGAATTGTTGCAACTTCATACGGATTTTGATTCACTTTCTTCCCTTGCTCACCTTCAAAAAATCAAACAATTAGATCGAAATCTTCGAACAGTAGGTGTAGCAAAAAAACGAGAGTTTTTAGGCTACATGCAAAGATTGCGTCCTTATCTTAACCTTTCTTATTGCCAAAAGCTTTTGATTCTGGCACATGCTCTATCGAACTCTGAAGAATTAAATCAGGATTTCCCCCAGCTTCTGGATGACTTTTTTAGTCGTGTTCAAGACCTCAAAGACTGGATCCCTGATACTTCTCAGTATTATTCGCAGCTTTTTATAAATACTTCTGAGCAGAAAGAAGAAAAAAAAGAAGAAGGGATTCAACAAGAGTTTATTGGATATTCTCTCTTTCTATTGGAAGCATTGGGAGAATGTTTTTTGGAGAAATTCGTTCCAGCAAATTTTAAAAAGGATCAAGAAAGTTTCATAAGAGCAAATGAATTTTGGGATAAAACTTTTAAAGAAAATGTTGAATGGATGGATCTTGTCTGGAAGCTTATTTCCGAATTCACTCCAGATGAAAAAAAAGCTCTTCTCGAGAAATTGTTTAACTGTCAAAAAAATCTTGCCCCAAATTTAGATTTGAATGAATCAATGAAGCAACAGCTAAAAGATGTGGTAAAAAAAGGTATGCGCAAACTTTGTAAAGAAGCTCTGAAAGCCAAAATGCAATCTCTAGCTCTTAATAATGTAGAAAGTTTAAGAAGATATCTCTGTGAAAAGAAATAGTGTTTCCATTTCCTCTCTAGTCAATCCCCCATGTGCAGCATAAAAATTCTGCTCAAATCGTTTCTTTTCATACCACCAAACTGCTTCTCCTTTATAGGGTAAGATCACAAGATTTCCTACTCGAGAGAGAAAGTTTTGCGACGAGGGATTCGGACCGAAAAAGCCCTCTGCAATGAGCCTTTCTGTAGGATAAACTTCTGCTTTGCCTTCGAGAAAATGGGTAAGAATTTCTGTCAATTCCTCCAGACACTCAGGTCGGACATGAAGAAAAAAATCTCGACACGAGCCCGCAGGAGCAAGAGGCTTATTTCTCCTCCCAAAAAGAAGGTGTT